>DKMV01000018.1 GCA_002469605.1 Leclercia sp. UBA7405 | reverse complement strand
CCAGTTTATCGTCGAGCATATCAATGCCATGACGATCCTCGCTCGCGAACACACTATGCTGACGCCCGATCTGGCGCAGCGTTATTTGCAGTCATGCGAAATTGCGCTACAGCGCTGCCAGCAGCGGCTGGAGTATGACGCGCCGGGCGAGTCGGGGGATTCAAACATTCTGGAGGCGCCGGAAACGCTGACCCATGGGCCCATGAGCACCCTGGAACAGCATCTGCAGCGCGTACTGGGGCATTTAAGCACCATGCACACTATCTCATCGGTGGCATGGCGCCAGCGTCCGCATCACGGGGTCTGGCTAACGCGCATTCTGAAGCGGACGCCCTATTAGGGCCTTAGCCCTTGACGATGCGCGCCACCGCGCGGGCAAAACGGTTTAACCCCTCTTCGATATCCGCCTCTTCCACTACCAGCGACGGGGCAAAGCGCATCACGTCCGGCCCGGCGTTCAGCACCATTACTCCCTCCTGGGCAGCCGCATGCAGGAAATCGCGCGCCCGGCCTTTGTACTGCGGCTTAAGCTCGGCGCCAACCAGCAGCCCTATGCCGCGGATCTCGCTGAAGACGCTAAACTCCGCGTCGATCTGCTGAAGGTGCTTAACAAACTGCTCGCGTTTCGCCTGCACGCCGCGTAATACCTCCGGTGTGTTAATGATATCGAACGCCGCTCCGGCGATGGCGCAGGCCAGCGGGTTGCCGCCGTAGGTCGACCCGTGCGAGCCCACGTGAAACGCCGAGGCGATCTCCTGAGTGGTGAGCACGGCGCTGATGGGGAAGCCGCCGCCCAGCGCCTTGGCGCTGGTGAGAATATCCGGCGTCACGCCGTAATGCTGGTAGGCAAAGAGCTCGCCGGTACGCCCCATCCCGCACTGCACCTCGTCGAACACCAGCAGCGCCTGGTGCTGGTCACAAAGGTCGCGCAGCCCCTGCAGGAATTCGGGCGTGGCCGCGGTTACGCCCCCTTCGCCCTGAATAGGCTCTACCACTACGGCGCAGGTGTGGTCATCCATCACCGCTTTGACCGCATGCAGATCGTTAAAGGGCACGTGAATAATGTCGGCCGGCTTCGGGCCAAAGCCGTCGGAATACTTCGGCTGACCGCCCACGGAGACGGTAAACAGCGAGCGTCCGTGGAAGGCGTTATGGAAGGCGATGATTTTGCTTTTGTACGGGCTATGGCGGGTAGAAGCATAGTAGCGCGCCAGCTTAAAGGCGGTTTCGTTAGCTTCGGTGCCGGAGTTCATAAACAGCACGCGTTCGGCAAAGGTGGCGTCGATAATCTTACGGCCCAGGCGCAGGGCGGGCTCGTTGGTGAAGACGTTGCTGGTGTGCCACAGGGTTTCACCCTGGGTTTTCAGCGCCTCGACCAGCGCCGGATGGCAGTGACCTAACGCCGTCACCGCAATGCCGCCCGCAAAATCAACGTACTCTTTTCCCTGCTGATCCCAGACCCGGCTGCCTTTTCCCTTTACCGGGATAAACTCGGCAGGTGCATAAACTGGCAGAATAACTTCGTCGAATGTCGCGCGCGTAATTGCAGATTGTTCAGTTGCCATGTAACCCCACCCTTTTTTAAGCACAAACAAGAAGTGAAAATATAATCACGAAATATGCTTAAAAAATCACTTTATGGCAACTAAAAATCAACGCTGGAGAAAATTAGCCAGCAGCTCATGGCCCTGTTCGCTGAGAATACTTTCCGGATGGAACTGCACTCCTTCCAGATCCCACTCCCGATGACGGATCCCCATAATCTCCCGGGTCTCGCTCCAGGCCGTCACCTCGAAGCAGGCCGGCAGGGTGGCGGGATCGATCAGCAGGGAGTGGTAGCGGGTGACCGTCAGAGGATTATTCAGCCCGCTGAAGACGCCCGCGCCGGTATGGGTTATCGGGCTGGTTTTGCCGTGCATTACTTTGGCGGCGCGCACGATGGTGGCGCCAAAGGCCTGGGCGATCGCCTGATGGCCGAGGCAAACCCCCAGCAGCGGCAATTTGCCCGCATAGTGGCGAATAACATCCAGGGAGATGCCCGACTCGTCGGGCGTGCAGGGGCCGGGAGAGATAACGATTTTTTGCGGAGCCAGCGCGGCGATATCAGCCAGCGTCAGGCTGTCATTGCGCCGCACCACCACCTCTGCGCCCAGTTCGCAAAAATACTGGTACAGATTCCAGGTAAAGGAATCGTAGTTATCAATCAGCAAAATCATGGCGGCTCCCGTTAAAAATGGCCGCCCTATTCTACTCAGATTCCCGCGCGTCGCTCACCACTTTGCCAAAGATTGCATTCAGCTCGCTGAGATCGCCCATCGCCCCGCTCTGGTTGGCCCGGGCCCAGGCTGCAGGGTCGATATCACGCCAGTCGAGCTGATAGCCCGCGTGGATCGCCAGTTGCTCAAAGAAGATGCGTTGGGCGATGCCGTTGCCAATGCGGAATGGGTGCAGGACGTTGATTTCGCAATAGTAGTGGCTAAGACGCGCAATAAATTCGTCTTTCTCCAGGCCTGCCAGATAGTCTTCATCTTCCAGCTCCTGCATCAGGGCGTTGCCCTCTTTTTCGATATAGGCGAAGTGGCAGAAGCGGGTATCCCCCTGGTAGATATCCACTTCGCGGATATCACCAGCCCAGTCAAAAATATCCTGGTACAGATGACGGTGGATGGCACAGAGATGCGGAAGGCCGGGCGCGCTGGGGCCTAACGGCAACGTGGCGGCACGAAGCGCGGTAATTTCGTAAGAGGCCTGCGCCAGCCGTTCGGCCTGGCGGATGTTCAGCCGGTTACGCATCAGGTTCAACCCGGGATAGAGGTACGGGTCGCGGTCATCGCCAATTTTATCGCTCATACTGCCCCCTGATTTCATCAAGACGGCGCTGTGCCTCTTCGGCGTTCAGCGTAACGAGCGGGCTGTCGACGCCTTCAAGACGGCGGCTGGCCTGAAAATTCGCGTTGCGTTGTTGTTCCCAAAGCCGGGATTTCTGTCTGTCGGTGAGTTTTTTCACTAAACGCCTCCCTGATTATGTCCGTTTGCCACAAGTATAAGCAGCAAAACGCGCTTTCGCAGGGAGGGTAAATTAACGCGGGCGAGAGCCGACCGCGTTAAGGGGGTTTACGGCAGGACTTTCGCAGAGAGGATCACAACCGGCTTTGACGGAACATTCTGGTAAGGGCCAACGTCGTGCGTCTGTACCTGGGAGATTTTATCCGCCACTTCCATCCCCTTCACGATTTTACCGAACACCGCATAGCCAAAATCACGCTGGCCGTGGTCGAGGAAGGCGTTGTCTGCCACGTTAAGGAAGAACTGGCTGGTGGCGCTGTCTTTATCAGCCGTACGCGCCATAGAGATGGTACCGCGGGTATTGCGCAGGCCGTTATCCGCTTCGTTTTTAATTGGCGGGTTAGGCTTTTTCTGCTGCATCTGCTCGGTGAAGCCGCCACCCTGAATCATAAAGCCCGGGATCACGCGATGGAAGGTGGTGTTGTTATAGAAACCGCTGTTCACATAATCGAGGAAGTTTTGCACAGAAACAGGGGCTTTTTGGCTATTCAGTTCCAGCTCAATATTCCCGGCGGAGGTGGTCAGCAGAACATGAGGGTCGCCTTTTGCTGCCAGCGCAGCAGGGGAAACGGCAGAAAGAGCAAACACAGCTGCAACAGCCGCCAGTGTTGATTTGAGCATGAGAATTCCTTAACAAAGCGCAGAAAAAAGAGCGAGTGGCTTGATTCTAAAGAGCGGGTTGAATTGAGGCCAGCCTTTTACTCAATTTTACGAATCTGAAACAGATGTAACGACGCAAACGTTTGGTCAGGCCATTAATTTATGTGATCTGCATCACATAAAAAACTGCAATGAAGTTCATATATTTCTTAAAAGGTATTAATGGATCACTTTCCAGATTAAAATCTGGCCGCTCTCCGCGCCCGACGGCGCGCTTCTTTTCCTCAACAGGCCAGACATGACTAACAGCAATCGCATCAAGCTCACATGGATCAGCTTCTTCTCCTACGCCCTTACCGGTGCGTTGGTGATCGTCACCGGGATGGTGATGGGAAATATCGCAGACTACTTCCAGCTGCCCGTTTCCAGTATGAGTAACACCTTTACCTTCCTGAACGCCGGGATCCTTATCTCCATCTTCCTGAATGCCTGGCTGATGGAGATCGTGCCGCTGAAAACCCAGCTGCGCTTTGGCTTTGTTCTGATGGTCGCCGCGGTCGCCGGGCTGATGCTGAGCCACAGCATTGCGCTCTTCTCCGCCGCCATGTTCGTGCTGGGGCTGGTGAGTGGGATCACCATGTCTATCGGTACTTTTTTAATTACCCATATGTATGAAGGCCGTCAGCGCGGCGCGCGCTTGCTGTTTACCGACTCCTTCTTCAGCATGGCCGGGATGATCTTCCCGATGGTGGCCGCCGCCCTGCTGGCGCGCAGCATTGAGTGGTACTGGGTGTACGCCTGTATTGGCCTGGTCTATGTCGCTATCTTTATCCTGACCTTCGGCTGCGACTTCCCGGTGCTGGGTAAAAAAGCGCAGACGGCCAGCGAACCGGTCGCCAAAGAGAAATGGGGTATCGGCGTGCTGTTCCTCTCGGTGGCGGCTCTGTGCTACATCCTGGGTCAGCTGGGCTTTATCTCCTGG
>DKMV01000021.1 GCA_002469605.1 Leclercia sp. UBA7405 | reverse complement strand
ATGCGCATCTGGCTCGATCCGGCGAAGCTCAACAGCGTGCAGATGACCGCCAAAGACGTCACCGACGCCATCGAATCCCAAAACGCCCAGATTGCCGTGGGGCAGCTTGGCGGCACCCCTTCGGTAGACAGACAGGCTCTGAACGCCACCATCAATTCACAATCTTTGCTGCAAACTCCCCAGCAGTTCCGGGATATCACCCTGAGGGTGAATCAGGACGGCTCGGAAGTGCGCCTGGGCGACGTGGCCGAGGTGGAGATGGGGGCGGAAAAATATGATTATCTGAGCCGCTTCAACGGCAAGGCGGCCTCCGGGCTCGGGGTCAAGCTGGCCTCCGGGGCGAACGAGATGGCCACCGCGGAGCTGGTCATCGACCGTCTCGACGAGCTGTCGCACTTCTTCCCCCACGGGCTGGAGTATAAGGTTGCCTACGAGACCACCTCCTTTGTCAAAGCCTCGATTGAAGACGTGGTAAAAACCCTGCTGGAAGCCATCGCCCTGGTTTTCCTCGTGATGTATCTGTTCCTGCAAAACTTCCGCGCCACCTTAATTCCCACCATTGCCGTGCCGGTAGTGCTGCTGGGCACCTTCTCGGTGCTCTATGCCTTTGGCTACAGCATTAACACCCTCACCATGTTCGCCATGGTGCTGGCGATAGGCCTGCTGGTGGACGACGCCATCGTGGTGGTGGAGAACGTGGAACGTATCATGAGCGAAGAGGGGCTCTCCCCGCGTGAAGCCACGCGTAAATCGATGGGGCAGATCCAGGGGGCGCTGGTGGGCATTGCGATGGTGCTGTCGGCAGTCTTTGTGCCGATGGCCTTCTTTGGCGGCACCACCGGGGCTATCTATCGCCAGTTCTCTATCACCATAGTGGCGGCGATGGTGCTGTCGGTGCTGGTGGCGATGATCCTCACCCCTGCCCTCTGCGCCACCCTGCTTAAGCCCCTGCACAAGGGCGAACAACACGGCCAGAAAGGCTTTTTCGGCTGGTTTAACCGCATGTTTAACCGCAGCGCCGCGCGCTATGAGGCGGGCGTGGGCCGTATCCTTCAGCGCAGCCTGCGCTGGATTGTGGTCTACGTGCTGCTGCTCGGCGGCATGGTCTTCCTCTTCCTGCGGCTGCCTACCTCCTTCCTGCCGCTGGAAGACCGGGGGATGTTTATCACCTCGGTGCAGCTCCCGAGCGGCTCTACCCAGCAGCAAACCCTGAAGGTGGTCCAGCAGGTTGAGTCTTACTTCTTTAACAAGGAGAAAGATAACGTGGTGTCGGTCTTCGCCACCGTGGGCTCGGGCCCTGGCGGTAATGGGCAGAACGTGGCGCGGATGTTTGTCCGCCTCAAGGACTGGGAGCAGCGGGATGCGAAAACCGGGACCTCCTTCGCCATTATCGAGCGCGCCACCAAAGCCTTTAGCCGCATCAAAGAGGCGCGGGTCTTTGCCAGCAGCCCGCCGGCTATCAGCGGACTGGGCAGTTCAGCCGGTTTTGATATGGAGTTGCAGGATCACGCCGGAGCCGGACACGACGCGCTGATGGCGGCGCGGGACCGGCTGCTGGAGCTTGCCGGTGAAGAGCCTTCCCTAACGCGGGTGCGCCACAACGGCCTGGACGACAGCCCGCAGTTGCAAATTGATATCGACCAGCGCAAAGCGCAGGCGCTGGGGGTCTCTATCGACGATATCAACGACACCCTGCAAACCGCCTGGGGCTCAAGCTATGTGCACGATTTTATGGATCGCGGCCGCGTGAAAAAGGTCTATGTACAGGCCGCGGCCAAGTACCGCATGCTGCCGGATGACATTAACCTCTGGTATGTGCGTAATAAAGAGGGCGGCATGGTGCCCTTCTCGGCCTTCGCCACCTCGCGCTGGGAGACCGGCTCGCCGCGTCTGGAGCGCTATAACGGCTACGCGGCGCTGGAGATCGTCGGCGAGGCCGCTACGGGGGTCAGTACCGGTACGGCAATGGATGTGATGGAAAAGCTGGTTAGTCAGCTTCCGGCCGGGTTTGGCCTGGAGTGGACTGCCATGTCTTATCAGGAGCGACTCTCCGGCGCTCAGGCACCGGCGCTCTATGCCCTGTCGCTGCTGGTAGTCTTCCTCTGCCTTGCGGCGCTGTATGAGAGCTGGTCGGTACCCTTCTCGGTGATGCTGGTGGTGCCGCTGGGGGTGATTGGCGCCCTGCTCGCCACCTGGATGCGGGGGCTGGAAAACGACGTCTACTTCCAGGTGGGGCTGCTAACGGTTATCGGGCTGTCGGCGAAAAACGCCATTCTGATCGTGGAGTTTGCTAACGAGATGAACGAAAAAGGCCAGGATCTGATGACCGCCACCCTGCACGCCTGCCGTCAGCGTCTGCGCCCGATCCTGATGACCTCGCTGGCGTTTGTATTTGGCGTACTGCCAATGGCCACCAGCACCGGCGCGGGCTCCAGCAGCCAGCATGCGGTAGGTACAGGTGTAATGGGCGGGATGATCTCGGCGACCGTGCTGGCTATCTTCTTTGTGCCACTGTTCTTTGTGCTGGTTCGCCGACGTTTCCCTTTAAAAGAGCGCGCGGAATAAACGACAGTAATTAAAAAAGGCGGCTTTACTGACCGCCTTTTTGTGTGCTTATTTGTTTGCACACTATCATTATTTACTACGCAAGTGCTTTTGCTATTCTTCCAGAATTCATTTACGAAGCATGGCTTCGATAAAGTCTTTCCAGTTCCCCAGTTCA
>DKMV01000371.1:2691-2949 GCA_002469605.1 Leclercia sp. UBA7405 | reverse complement strand
ACAGATATTTACAATTATGATGCGATCTCGCGATCTGGCGCACAAATCCTGCCTAAAGCCGAACAATTAATCAGGTAAATGAAGTAGTTCGGAAAACTCTGTTGTCGTAACTTTTGTTGAAACGGGGGCTATACCGCTGAAAGCCCCTGTTTTCCTGGGTTTGGGTACCTTGACGTTGGCTTTATAGCCCGGTAAGGTGCCCAACGTGCGCTGAAGTGCATATAAACGATAACACTGACCTGTAGACCTGATTATCAT
>DKMV01000371.1:0-2570 GCA_002469605.1 Leclercia sp. UBA7405 | reverse complement strand
TGTAGACCTGATTATCATGGACAAATTCGACGCTAATCGCCGCAAATTGCTGGCATTTGGGGGCGTTGCGCTGGGCGCAGCTCTCTTACCCACGCCAGCGTTTGCCACCCTCTCGACACCTCGCCCGCGTATTTTGACGCTAAACAACCTGCATACAGGTGAGTCAATTAAGGCCGAGTTTTTTGATGGCAGAGGCTATATTCAGGATGAATTAGCAAAACTAAACCATTTTTTCCGTGATTTCCGCGCGAATAAAATAAAAGCCATCGACCCCTCGCTATTCGATCAGCTTTTCCGCCTGCAGGGCCTGTTAGGCACCCGTAAACCGGTTCAGCTGGTTTCTGGCTATCGCTCCCTTGATACCAACAATGAACTTCGCGCCCACAGCCGCGGGGTAGCGAAAAAAAGCTACCACACCAAAGGGCAGGCGATGGACTTCCATATTGAAGGCGTTTCGTTAGCCAATGTTCGCAAAGCAGCGTTATCTATGCGCGCTGGTGGTGTAGGATACTACCCAAGCAGCAACTTTGTGCATATTGATACCGGTCCGGTCCGGCACTGGTAATAACAAACTCAGGGGCAGTATGAACTATCGTATTATTCCGGTTACCGCTTTCTCGCAAAACTGTTCATTAATCTGGTGTGAGCAAACCCGTCTGGCGGCTCTGGTCGATCCCGGCGGCGACGCGGAGAAGATCAAACAGGAGGTCACAGACGCTGGCGTGACCCTGACCCAGATCCTGCTGACGCATGGTCATCTCGATCACGTAGGCGCGGCAGCAGAGCTGGCGCAGCACTATGCTGTACCGATTATCGGCCCGGAAAAAGAGGATGAGTTCTGGCTACAGGGGTTACCTGCCCAGAGCCGGATGTTTGGTCTCGACGAGTGTCAGCCGTTGACGCCCGATCGCTGGCTGAACGAAGGCGAGAGCGTCAGCGTTGGTAATGTAAAATTAGCGGTGCTGCACTGTCCGGGACATACGCCGGGGCACATCGTCTTCTTTGATAACGCATCCCGCCTGCTGGTCTCCGGCGATGTCATTTTCAAAGGTGGCGTAGGGCGCAGCGATTTCCCGCGAGGCGATCACAATCAGCTTATTAAAGCCATTAAAGAGAAGCTGCTGCCGTTAGGCGATGATGTGACCTTTATTCCCGGGCACGGCCCGATGTCGACGCTGGGCTATGAGCGTCTGCATAATCCCTTCCTTCAGGATGAGATGCCGGTCTGGTAATCAGGCATAAAAAAGCCCGCAGCAGCGGGCTTTATTTTTGGCAATCTCTTACAGCACGGCAACAATGGCTTCGCACAGCGGCGCCATGTTATCCGGCGTCATACCTGCCACGTTAACGCGGCCAGACGCAACCGCATAGACACCAAACTCTTCACGCAGACGCAGCACCTGCTCTTTGGTCAGGCCGCTGAATGAGAACATGCCGTTCTGCTTAATGATAAAGCTGAAGTCGCGATTCGCCCCTTTCTCCGCCAGGGTATTGACGAACAGCAGACGCATACGCTGGATGCGCTCACGCATCTCGTTCAGCTCCTGTTCCCAGATAGCGCGCAGGGCGTCGTTGCTGAGAATAGTTGCCACCACGGAAGCGCCGTGTGCCGGTGGGTTGGAGTAGTTAGCGCGGATAACGGATTTCATCTGGCTGAACGCGCGGTCAACGGTGTCGGTATCTGCCGCGACCAGGGTACAGGCGCCTACGCGCTCATTGTACAGACCAAAGTTCTTGGAGTAGGAGCTGGCAACGATCAGCTCTTTATGTACCGCCGCGAACGCGCGCAGGCCTTCTGCGTCCTCTTCCAGACCGCGGGCAAAGCCCTGGTAGGCAAAGTCAAACAGCGGTAGCCAGCCCTTCTCTACGGAGAGCTTCGCCAGCTGTTCCCACTGCTCAAGCGTAGGATCGATACCGGTCGGGTTGTGGCAGCAGCCGTGGAACAGCACCACGTCGCCCGCCTGGGCGTCGTTCAGGCTTGCCAGCAGGCCGTCAAAGTCCAGGGTGTGGTTTGCCGCGTCGTAGTAAGCGTATTCACGCACTTCGAGGCCGGCAGAGTTAAAGACGCTTTTGTGGTTCGGCCAGCTTGGGTTGCTCACCCAGACGGTTTTAACGCTGGTGTTTTTTGCGAGGAAATCCGCCGCTACGCGCAGCGCGCCGGTGCCGCCCGGGGTCTGGGCAGTACGCGCGCGTTTGTTGCTGACGATTTCGCTGCCTTTGCCGAACAGCAACTCCTGCGTGCAGCGGCCAAATTCCGGAATACCGTCGATGCCGAGGTAGTTTTTGGTGTTTTCATTTTCCAGCAAATACTGCTCAGCTTTTTTAACGCTGGTCAGCACCGGGGTTTTGCCGGTTTCATCTTTATAAACACCAATACCGAGGTTGATTTTGCCTGGGCGGTTATCGGCACGAAACAGATCGGCCAGGCCCAGAATTGGGTCGGCAGGGGCGGCGGTAATGTTCTCAAACATGACGAGGTTCCATTTTGATGACAGAAGGGCGTTGCGTATCAGGTTAACGGGAGATTTATCAATTGCCAACCGTTTGCGACAAAAAGAAACAGAGTGTGA
>DKMV01000262.1 GCA_002469605.1 Leclercia sp. UBA7405 | reverse complement strand
ATTCCGCCACCTTCGCACAGTGCGAGCAATATCAACGTGGTTGTTGGTGCGAGGGGGGGGACTCGAACCCCCACATCCAAAGGACACTAACACCTGAAGCTAGCGCGTCTACCAATTCCGCCACCTTCGCAAACCATAGATACCTTAAAAGTATCTTAACCACGGAGGCGCATTCTAGTTGTTTTCAGATTTACGTCAACAGAAAAATGTGTGGGGTGCCGCGATCGCTACAAAAATGTTCAGTGCAAATGCCCGGCCAGCGGTGCGCTGCCGGGCCGGTGCGGTTACTTCTTCGCCTGGCGGGTCATAATGGCGCGATAGATTTTGAAACGACCCGTCTGGGCCAGCACTTCATGGAAGCCAAAAGTCTCGTCCAGGATTTTCGGATAGGGCAGGAAGGCGTTCGCCACGATACGCAGCTCGCCGCCGCTGTTCAGATGGCGCACCGCACCGCGGATAAGCGTCTGCGCTGCTTCCAGGCTGGTTTCGAGACCGTCGTGGAACGGTGGGTTAGAGATAATCATGTCGAAACGACCTGTCACCTCAGAGAAGACGTTGCTGGCAAACACCTCGCCCTCAATGCCGTTGGCGGCAAGGGTGGCGCGGCTGGCTTCAACCGCCGGGGCGCTCACGTCGCACAGGGTGAGGCGCACTTTTGGCGAGTGGCTGGCGAGTACGACAGAGAGCACGCCCGCGCCGCAGCCCACGTCCAGCACTTTCCCTTTGGTGTGCGGCGTCAGGGTGGAGAGCAGCAGCTGGCTGCCCACGTCCAGACCGTCGCGGCTAAAGACGCCCGGCAGGGTTTTGATGGTCAGGCCGTCAAGCTGATATTCGCCCCAGGCTTTATCGGCATCGAAGGTCGGCTGTTTCTCCAGACGCCCGTGATAAAGGCCGCAGCGGCGGGCACTGTCGACTTTATTCAGCGGCGCATAGTCGGCCAGCATCTGTTCGGCGCTGCGCACGCCGCTGCGGTTTTCACCCACCACGAAGATATCGCAGCCCACCGGCAGCAGGGAGAGCAGATTCATCAGCTGGAACTGGGCTTCCGGCTTGTTCTTCGGCCAGTAATAGATAAAGGTGTCGCAGCCGGCGACATCTTCTGCCTCAGCCACCAGGCTAAAACGGGCGCGATCGCCCATCTGGCGGCTCAGCACCTGCCAGTGGTGATACTGCTGGGTATGGGCGCGGCTGTCGGCGCACTCGAAACGGGCAGGCAGGTCATCCTGCATATCTCCGGCAAACAGAATACGGCTTTGTTCGAAATCATCACTGTGACGCAGCAAGACTTCACTTGCCGGGGTAAATGCAGACATAAAGGATCCTCAATAATCAGTGGCGGCGATTATAGTTGTTTGTTGGCGCAGATTCGACGAGTTTGGTATATTTGCGCGCCTGACAGACAGGAGTTTTCGCAATGACATCCCGACGAGACAGGCAACTACAGCAACTGGGCATCACCCAGTGGGCGCTGCGCCGCCCGGCGGCATTGCAGGGCGAAATCGCCATCTCGCTGCCCGCGCACGTTCGTCTGGTGATGGTGGCGCAGAGCCTGCCCGCACTGAACGAGCCTTTTATTGTCGACGTTTTACGCGCCCTACAGCTCAGCCCGGATGAGGTGATACAGCTCACCCCGGACCGCGTGGCGATGCTGCCGGAAGGCAGCCGCTGCAACAGCTGGCAGCTTGGGGTCGCGGAAGCGATGGCGCTTGAGGGCAGCAATCTTGCTACCCCGGCGCTGGACGAACTTAAAGCCAACCCGGCGGCCCTCAGCGCGCTGTGGCAACAAATCTGCGAACATGAACACAATTTCTTCCCTCACGACGACTGATTTAGCGCAGGCGTTTGCCATCGAAAAACGCGCCCACGCCTTTCCGTGGAGTGAAAAAACCTTCGCCAGCAACCAGGGCGAGCGTTATCTCAACTTTCGTCTGGATGTGGACGGCACCATGGCGGCTTTCGCTATCACCCAGGTTGTGCTGGATGAGGCCACGCTGTTTAACATCGCCGTCGATCCCGCTTTTCAGCGCCGTGGCCTGGGACGGGAGCTTCTTGAGTATGTCATTCGCGAGCTGGAAACACGGGACGTCTTCACGCTGTGGCTGGAAGTACGCGCATCAAACGTCGCCGCCATCGCACTCTATCAAAGCTTAGGCTTTAACGAGGCGACGATCCGCCGTAACTATTACCCCACCGCAGAGGGACGTGAAGACGCCATCATCATGGCTCTACCGCTTGGATAACTAAAAAGGTTGTAACAATGAACTGGGACTGGATTTTCTTTGACGCCGACGAAACGCTCTTTACCTTTGATTCGTTCGGCGGCCTACAGCGGATGTTTCTCGACTATAGCATTACCTTCACCGCTGAGGATTTTCAGGATTACCAGGCGGTGAACAAGCCGTTATGGGTGGATTACCAGAACGGCGCTATCTCCGCGTTACAGCTGCAACACCAGCGATTTGACCTCTGGGCCGAGCGCCTGAAGGTAAGCCCCGGCGCCCTGAACGACGCTTTCCTTAATGCGATGGCCGAAATCTGTGCGCCGCTGCCGGGGGCGGTTTCCCTGCTGGACGCCCTGAAAGGGAAGGCTAAGCTTGGGATAATCACCAACGGCTTTACCGCGCTGCAGCAGATCCGCCTGGAGCGTACCGGCCTGCGGGACTATTTCGACGCGCTGGTTATCTCAGAGCAGGTGGGAGTGCCAAAGCCCAACCCGCGTATTTTCGACTATGCGCTGGAGCTGGCCGGCAACCCGGACCGCTCGCGCGTGCTGATGGTGGGCGACACGGCAGAATCCGATATCCTTGGCGGCATTAACGCGGGGCTCTCCACCGTCTGGCTGAATGCCCACGGACGCGTCCAGCCAGAAGGCATTCAGCCGACCTGGACCGTAACGTCACTGAACGAACTGGAGCAGCTCCTGTGTAAACACTGATTGCCTCCCCCCCATTGATGGGTAAAATAGCCGCAATTTTTCGTGTTCATCATGCGTGGCGCACCGCCGCGCTTACTTAGAAGATTAATTATGACGTTGTCTCCTTATTTGCAGGAGGTGGCCAAGCGCCGCACTTTTGCCATTATTTCTCACCCGGATGCCGGTAAAACCACCATCACCGAAAAGGTGCTGCTGTTCGGACAGGCGATCCAGACCGCCGGTACGGTAAAAGGCCGCGGCTCCAGCCAGCATGCGAAATCCGACTGGATGGAGATGGAAAAGCAGCGTGGTATCTCTATTACCACCTCCGTGATGCAGTTCCCGTATCACGACTGCCTGGTGAACCTGCTGGACACCCCGGGCCACGAAGACTTCTCTGAAGATACCTACCGTACCCTGACGGCGGTTGACTGCTGTCTGATGGTTATCGACGCCGCGAAAGGGGTAGAAGATCGTACCCGCAAGCTGATG
>DKMV01000202.1 GCA_002469605.1 Leclercia sp. UBA7405 | reverse complement strand
GCGCATAAAGAGATCGACCTGGTGCTGAAGCGCGCCCAGGTGCGTCCGCTGGCGGTGGGGGTACATAACGATCGCCAGCTGTTGCAGTTCTGCTATACCGCAGAGGTGGCCGACAGCGCGCTGAAAATTCTGGATGAAGCTGGCCTGCCGGGCGAGCTTCGCCTGCGTCAGGGGCTGGCCTTGGTGGCGATGGTGGGGGCGGGCGTCACCCGTAACCCGCTGCACTGCCACCGCTTCTGGCAGCAGCTGAAAGGCCAGCCGGTGGAGTTCACCTGGCAGTCGGAAGAGGGCATCAGCCTGGTGGCCGTGCTACGTAAGGGCCCAACCGAGAGCCTGATTCAGGGGCTGCACACCACCCTGTTCCGTGCCGAAAAGCGCATTGGCCTAGTGCTGTTTGGCAAAGGGAATATCGGCTCCCGCTGGCTGGAGCTGTTTGCCCGCGAGCAGACTACCCTTTCGGCCCGCACCGGATTTGAGTTTGTGCTGGCGGGGGTGGTAGACAGCCGCCGCAGCCTGCTGAACTACGAAGGGCTGGATGCCAGCCGCGCGCTCGCCTTCTTTAATGATGAAGCGGTGGAGCAGGACGAAGAGTCGCTGTTCCTCTGGATGCGCGCCCACCCGTACGATGATTTAGTGGTACTGGACGTGACCGCCAGCGAGCAGCTCGCCGATCAGTATCTGGACTTCGCCAGCCATGGATTCCACGTCATCAGCGCTAACAAGCTGGCGGGCGCCAGCAGCACCGATAAGTATCGCCAAATCCACGACGCCTTTGAAAAAACGGGCCGCCACTGGCTCTATAACGCCACCGTTGGCGCCGGTCTGCCGGTCAACCACACCGTGCGCGATCTGATCGAGAGCGGCGACAGCATTCTCGCCATCAGCGGGATCTTCTCCGGCACTCTCTCCTGGTTATTCCTGCAGTTTGACGGCACCGTGCCCTTCACCGACCTGGTGGATCAGGCGTGGCAGCAGGGGCTGACCGAGCCGGACCCGCGCGTCGATCTCTCCGGCAAAGACGTGATGCGTAAGCTGGTGATTGTGGCACGCGAGGCGGGTTACGACATCGAGCCGGACGCGGTACGCGTGGAGTCGCTGGTGCCGGCAGGTTGTGAAGAGGGGTCGGTGGATCACTTCTTTGAGAACGGCGACGAGCTGAACGACCAGATGGTGCAACGTCTGGAGGCGGCGCGCGAGATGGGCCTGGTGCTGCGCTACGTGGCGCGCTTCGATGCCAACGGCAAAGCCCGCGTCGGCGTAGAAGCGGTGCGTCCTGAGCATCCTCTGGCGGCGCTGCTGCCGTGCGATAACGTCTTTGCCATCGAAAGCCGCTGGTATCGTGATAACCCGCTGGTGATCCGCGGGCCGGGCGCAGGCCGCGACGTAACCGCCGGGGCGATTCAGTCGGATATCAATCGTCTGGCGCAACTGCTGTAGTCCACATGTTTCCCCCTCTCCCTTCAGGGAGAGGGCCGGGTTAAGGGTGAACAACCCGCTCGAGCCTTCATCATGAACTTTTTTCACCTTCCCTGAGTATCCCTCACCGTCAATGATGATTTTTTCAGTTGACGCCGTCCGGCTTTTCCGTCATTTTTACATCTGGACGTCTAAACGTATAGAAGTTCACAACACAACAAATAACGACACGCGATTGATGAGGTAAGGTATGAGCTTTTTTCACGCCAACCAGCGGGAAGCCCTGAATCAGAGCCTGGCCGAAGTAAACGGCCAGATTAACGTCTCTTTTGAATTTTTCCCGCCGCGCACCAGTGAAATGGAGCAAACCCTGTGGGCCTCTATCGATCGCCTGAGCAGCCTGAAGCCGAAATTTGTCTCCGTCACCTACGGGGCTAACTCCGGCGAGCGCGACCGCACCCACGGCATCATTAAAGGCATTAAGGATCGCACCGGTCTGGAAGCGGCACCGCACCTGACCTGCATCGATGCCACCCGTGACGAACTGCGCGCTATCGCCCGCGATTACTGGAACAACGGCATTCGCCATATTGTTGCCCTGCGTGGCGACCTGCCGCCGGGCAGCGGCAGGCCGGATATGTATGCTACCGACCTGGTTGCCCTGCTGAAAGAGGTGGGCGATTTTGATATCTCGGTCGCGGCCTATCCGGAAGTCCATCCGGAAGCGAAAAGCGCGCAGGCGGATCTGCTGAACCTGAAGCGTAAGGTGGACGCGGGGGCCAACCGGGCTATTACTCAGTTCTTCTTTGATGTGGAAAGCTACCTGCGTTTTCGCGACCGCTGCGTCTCCGCCGGTATCGACGTGGAGATTATCCCGGGCATTCTGCCGGTCTCGAATTTCAAACAGGCGAAGAAGTTTGCCGACATGACCAACGTGCGTATTCCCCACTGGATGTCGAAAATGTACGAAGGGCTGGATGACGACGCCGAAACCCGCAAGCTGGTGGGGGCAAGCATCGCCATGGACATGGTCAAAATTTTAAGCCGGGAAGGGGTAAAAGATTTCCACTTCTATACCCTCAACCGTGCCGAGATGAGTTACGCCATCTGCCACACCCTGGGCGTTCGCCCGACTATCTGATCGAAATGATCGAAAAAGCCCTCTTCAGAGGGCTTTTTAATTCCTGCCTTATCACACGTCAAAAGTCACACAATTTCGCGGGTAAATTAAAAGGATTGATCTATCGAATCTGTGGGTTATCTCAACTATACCTTATCAACCGAGGCGTATAACGTAACGGTAATATTGTTAAGGGAGCAAATGAGATGAGCATGTCAGACGATACCCACAGCACATTATCCACGGGTAAGTGTCCTTTTCACCAGGGAGGGCCGGATAAAAGCGCAGGAGCAGGTACCAGCAGCCACGACTGGTGGCCTAAGCAACTCCGCGTAGATTTACTTAACCAGCATTCGAACCGTTCGAACCCGCTGGGCGAAGAGTTCGACTACCGCAAAGAATTCAGCAAGCTTGATTACTCTGCCCTGAAAGGGGATCTGAAGGCCCTTCTGACCGATTCGCAGCCGTGGTGGCCCGCCGACTGGGGCAGCTACACGGGTCTGTTTATTCGTATGGCCTGGCACGGCGCGGGCACCTACCGCTCTGTGGACGGGCGTGGTGGTGCCGGTCGCGGTCAGCAGCGCTTTGCACCGCTCAACTCCTGGCCGGATAACGTCAGCCTGGATAAAGCCCGTCGTCTGCTGTGGCCTATAAAACAAAAATATGGGCAAAAAGATCGGAAGAGCG
>DKMV01000204.1:5708-6556 GCA_002469605.1 Leclercia sp. UBA7405 | reverse complement strand
TAAAGGTAGTCCAACGGCGAACATTGTCCAGCAAGCAGCCTGAGGCGAGCCGGAAAGCTGCCAACTCTGTGATCGCGCTGGCACTACCAGACGCCTGCAACGCTTTTTGACGGCGGCGTCTGCCGGCTTTTAGTTAACGCACAGCTGCTGCGCGCGATCGATAATCGGCTGCAGCGACATTTTACTGCCGGGATGCGCCTTATCATCTGCCAGGATAGTATTAATCGACTGCAGCGTGCCCTGCCCCGCATCGGCACGCGCCAGCGCTTTTTCATTCAGCGGGTACTGCAGTAGCGTGCTGGGGTTAATGGCAAACAGTGCGCCATCCTTTTCACAGGTCAGCATCACCTCTTCACGCGTGAAGGGCCACTTTGCCTTACCGATTTCAAAACGACTGACCGTAATAATTTCGCCCGCCAGCGCCTGGCTGCAGAGCGCCAGCAGCAGGCAGGCAGGAATCACTTTTTTCAGCAAAATATTGACCTCATTTCATCTTCACTGACACGGCAGGCAGACAGATTACCCGGCGGGTTTTCCGGCGCTGCCGCTGATGTGGCAGCAGGATACGCCGCCCGATTCAGCGTGTCGAGACCTGCAGTGCGATCCGGTTGCCCTTGATCCTGCTGCATGAAACCATTATTTTTGCCGCTGATTATCAGGAGAAAAGCATGCGTTATAATCTTGCACAGCTGTCGCAGGAAGAGAAAGACAAAGTCAACGTTGAGCTGGCGGCGGCAGGCGTCGCGTTCAAAGAGCGCTACAATATGCCGGTCGTGGCGGAGATGGTTGAACGCGAGCAGCCGGAAGCGCTGCGCGACTGGTTCCGTCAGCGCCTGATGCACTATCGC
>DKMV01000204.1:0-5566 GCA_002469605.1 Leclercia sp. UBA7405 | reverse complement strand
GACTGGTTCCGCCAGCGCCTGATGCACTATCGCCAGGCTTCGCTCAGCCTTTCCCGCCTGCCCTACGAACCTAAGCAGAAATAACCTATGTTACGCGTGATAGATACAGAAACCTGCGGCCTGCAGGGCGGCGTGGTAGAGATCGCCTCGGTGGATGTCATTGACGGGCAGATTGTCAATCCGATGAGCGATCTGGTCTGCCCGGATCGCCCTATCAGTCGTCAGGCAATGATGGTGCATCGCATCACAGAAGCGATGGTGGCGGATAAACCTCCGATAGAAGCGATCATCAGCCGCTATCACGGCAGTCCGCACTATGTGGCTCATAACGCCAGCTTTGACCGCCGCATGCTGCCCGCCATGCCGGGTGAATGGATCTGTACCATGACGCTGGCGCGCAAACTGTGGCCCGGCATTAAATATGGTAATCAGGCGCTGCGGCACAGCCTGAAACTTGAGGTGACGCCGCCTGCAGACCTGCATGCACACCGCGCGCTTTATGACTGCTACGTTACCGCCGCGCTGCTGATCCGTATTATGGAGATCTCCGGCTGGAGTCCGGCGGAGATGGTAAGCCGGACTGAACCGGCTGCGCTCTCCGGCGATATCTTTCCATTTGGCAAATATCGCGGACAGAGTATCAGCGCTATTGCGCGCCGCGATCCGGGTTATCTGCGCTGGGTACTGGACAATGTCCGCGATCTGCGCCCGCCGCTGCGGCAGGCGCTGCGTAAATATGTCAAAGACGATCAGTAATCCACCCGATCCGGCAGGCTGCCCTGCGCCAGCGCAATCAGGAACGTAAATTCCTGCGCAACGCCCTCATAGGATTTGAAGCGTCCCGACTTACCGCCGTGGCCGGAATCCATGTCGGTACAGAGCAGCAGCAGCGCGTCACTGGTTTTATATTCGCGCAGCTTTGCCACCCACTTAGCGGGCTCCCAGTACTGCACCTGGGAATCGTGCAGCCCGGTGGTGACCAGCATATGGGGATAAGCTTTCGCCTCGACGTTATCGTAAGGGCTGTACTCTTTCATATAGCGGTAATAGGTCTCATCCTGCGGGTTGCCCCACTCTTCGAACTCGCCGGTGGTCAGGGGGATGGACTCATCAAGCATGGTGGTCAGCACATCGACAAAGGGCACCTGCGCCACCACCCCTTTGAACAGCTGCGGTCGCGCATTGATGACCACTCCCATCAGCATGCCGCCCGCGCTGCCGCCCATCGCAAAGCACTGCTTGCGATCGCCGTAGCCCTGGGCTAGCAGCCCTTCGCACACGTCGAGGTAGTCGTTGAAGGTATTTTTCTTCTTCAGGAATTTACCCTCTTCATACCAGTGCTGGCCCAGCTCGCCGCCGCCGCGAATATGGGCGATAGCATAGACAAAGCCGCGATCGAGCAGGCTCAGGCGGCTGCCGCTGAAGTCGGCGTCGATACTGGAGCCGTACGAGCCGTAGCCGTAGATCAGAATGGGGTTTTTGCCGCGCTGGAAATGTTTTTTATGATAAACCAGCGAAACCGGCACCTCTTTGCCGTCCCGGGCAACGATCCAGACGTGCTCGCTGCGGAAGTTATCGGCATCAAATCCTTTTACTTCCGTCTGTTTCAGCACCCTGCGCTCGCCGGTGTCCATATCCAGTTCAAACAGGGTATCCGGCGTGGTCATGGAAGAGTAACCGTAGCGCAGGCGCGAGGTCTCCGGCTCCGGGTTAAAACCGATCCAGGTGACATAGGCCGGATCGTCAAAGGCGATGCCGATCACCTCCCGGGTTTTACGGTTAATCTGGCGGATGCTGGTCAGGCCGCGCTGGCGCTCTTCCACCACCAGCCAGTCGGTAAACAGGGTAAAGCCTTCGAGCATGATCTGCTCGCGTGCCGGGATCAGCACCTCCCATTTCCGCTCATCGCGCACCTTGGTTTTGTAGAGACCAAAGTTTTTACCCTCCCGGTTAGAGCGTAAATAGAAGGAGTGCTGGAAGTGGTCGAGGCTGTACTCGTGATCTTTTCGCCGGGGCAGGAAGCAGAGCGGCTGCGCATCCGGCAGCTCGGCGTCCAGCAGCAGCACCTCGGTGGTGGTGGCGCTGGCAAGGAAAATGATCAGATAGTGCTTCGAGGTGGTCTTATGCAGGCTGACGTAAAAGGTCTCGTCTTTCTCTTCATACACCAGCTCGTCGGTGGCGGACGGCGTCCCCACCGTATGGCGCCACACCTGGTAAGGGAGCAGCGTCTTCGCATGTTTTTTGACGTAGTAGATGGTTTCCGAATCGTTGGCCCAGACAAAATCGGGCGAAACGTTATCGAGCATTTCCGGATACCAGTTCCCGCTCTCCAGATTACGAAAACGCAGGCCATACTGCCGGCGGGAGAGGTAATCTTCCGCCAGCGCCATAATGCTGTTATCGGGGGAGATAGCCATCCCGCCAAGGGTATAAAACTCGCTGTGGGCCGCGCGCTTATTGGCATCCAGCAGCGTCTCCCACTCCTCCCACTCCGCGCAAAGTACCGACTGGCGCTGATAGATAGCGTATTCGTTGCCGGGCTCATAGATATGACGGTAGCGATAGCCGTTCTGGCTCCAGGGGGCCGAGACATCCCGCTGCGGCACGCGGCCAACCATCTCGCTCAGCAGTTGATCCTGTAGCGCCTGCTGGGTGGACATAACCTGATGCCCATAGTCATTTTCCTGATGCAGGTACTCCAGCACCTCCGGCTGCGAGCGGGTGTCATCCCGCAACCAGTAATAGTTGTCGGTACGCGTATCGCCGTGAACGGTAATAGCGTGCGGAATACGACGGGCTTTTGGTGGCATGACGGTTTTATTCTTCTGAGATTAACACCCTATAAGGTTGGCAAAACACGCGCATGATGCAAGCGAAACGCGTGATATTGCGAGAAAAATTATCCGGGGAGCGCCTGTTTCTGCTGGCGAATATCGTTCTCAATGCCCTCCCGCACCTCCTGCGGAATTTTCAGGGCATCGCCCAGCGCATTGAGATAGCTGCGCTCCATAAAGTGGTCGATATCGATAGCGGCACAGCTCAGGAAGTAGAGCTCCAGCGCCTCCTCCTCATTTTTGATCCCCTGCGCCAGCTGCTGGGGATCGAGAGGCTGCTCAATAGCGCGCGCCACCAGCGCCCGGCCCTGCTCTTCTACACCCGCTTCGCGCATCTGCTGTTCGATGGCAGCCCGCTCGCTGTCGTCAATATGGCCGTCGCTTTTGGCGGCAAATACCAGGGCCAGGATCAGGCGCTCGGTGCGTACATCCAGCGGCGAGGCCTGCTGGCCAAACTGCGGCTCATCCTGGTGAGCGGTGCGCACCTTCTCTTTGTATTTGTTCCAGAGCACGGAACCGGCAATGGCGCCACCGCCCGCCAGCAGGGCGCCGGTACCGTATTTGGTTAGCAGTTTGCGGGAAGATTTGTTTGCCACCAGCAGCCCGGCCAGTCCGCCAAGCGCGCCCGGCGCCAGCATTTTACTAAGCCCTTCGCCGGACTGACCGGAGGATTTTTGGCCCAGTAAAGACTGTAATTGATTCAACCAGTTCGACATGATTACCCTCACTTATCGGCGTATGAATTTCACAGCCTAAGCGAGGGGATGTCAGGAAATGTCTGCGGCGCCAAAAGAAGCGCAAATTCAGCGCGGTTGGGCGAGGTATGTCGCGCTGCCAGCCTTACAATCCACCGTCACCTGATAGTGAATGTCCCGACTTTTTCCGCGCACCGTAAGCGGCACCGTCCACTTATCGTTCTTTCCCTGCACCTGCTGTGGATTTATCCAGGCGACCGGATCGGCCATCCCCAGGATCTCCTGATCGTCGGCCCAGCGGACAATGCGGTTTTGCAGGTAATCCCGCTTCACGCTGGCCGCCATCCCCTCGGCATTTTGCCCTTCGCAGGTCGGGAATTTTACCTGTTTTTCACTGGCTGCCTGGGCGTTCAGACTGGCTGCCAGCAGCGCGGCGACTATCACTACCCCTGTTCTTTTCATCGTTATCTCCCGTAATAAGTTATCTAAAAGCATGGCTGAAAAACCGCGCTTCGCCAGTCAATCTGCAGTCGGTATTCGCGGCGAGGAAGACAGACGCAAACGTTTTCGTTTATACTGCGCGCAACTTTTTCAGGGGGGATATTATGACTCGTTTAGGTACGGCGCTGCGTCCGGCAGCCACGCGCGTAATGCTGTTAGGCTCGGGTGAGCTGGGAAAAGAGGTGGCCATTGAGTGCCAGCGTCTGGGCATTGAGGTGATTGCCGTCGATCGCTACGCCGATGCGCCCGCCATGCACGTGGCCCACCGCGCCCACGTTATCAATATGCTGGACGGCGACGCCCTGCGCGACCTTATCAACCGGGAGAAACCCGATTTTGTGGTGCCGGAGATTGAAGCCATCGCCACCGATACCCTGCTGGCGCTGGAGGCCGAAGGCCAGCGCGTGGTTCCTGCTGCCCGCGCGGCGAAGCTAACCATGAACCGCGAAGGCATTCGCCGCCTGGCTGCCGAAGAGCTGGGGCTGCCCACCTCCAGCTACCGCTTCGCCGACAGCAAGGCGGCCTTCCTGCAGGCGGCAGAGGAGATTGGCTACCCGTGCATCATTAAGCCGGTAATGAGCTCCTCCGGCAAAGGCCAGAGCTTTATCCGCGGCGCCAACGAGCTGGAAGCCGCCTGGGAGTATGCCCAACAGGGCGGCCGCGCGGGAGCGGGTCGGGTTATCGTCGAAGGGGTGGTGAAATTTGATTTTGAAATCACCCTGCTCACCGTCAGCGCCGTCGACGGCGTGCACTTCTGCGATCCCATCGGCCACCGCCAGGAGGACGGCGATTATCGCGAATCCTGGCAGCCGCAGCAGATGAGCCCGCTGGCCCTTGAACGCGCGCAGGAAATTGCCCGTAAAACGGTGCTGGCGCTCGGCGGCTACGGCCTGTTCGGCGTGGAGCTGTTTGTCTGCGGCGACGAGGTTATCTTCAGCGAAGTCTCCCCTCGCCCGCACGATACCGGCATGGTAACCCTGATCTCTCAGGATCTCTCGGAGTTTGCCCTCCACGTGCGCGCCTTCCTCGGCCTGCCGGTGGGCGGCATTCGCCAGTACGGCCCGGCGGCCTCGGCGGTGATCCTCCCCCGTCTCATCAGCCAGAACCTGACCTTCGATAACATTGAGGGTGCCGTAGGTGCGGGTTTGCAGCTGCGTCTGTTTGGCAAACCGGAAATAGAGGGGTCGCGCCGTCTGGGCGTGGCGCTGGCGACGGGAAGCTCTACCGAAGCAGCGGTTGAGCGGGCAAAACAGGCCGCCGCGGCGGTGCAGGTAGCAGGATAAAAAAACGGGCCGCAGAGGCCCGTTTACTTTTCTGAGGCGCGATTACTGCTGCGCGCCTTCAACGGCTTCGCGAGCCAGGCGGGTAATGCGATCCCAGTCGCCCGCTTCCAGCGCATCCGCCGGCACCAGCCAGGAGCCACCGATGCAGAGCACGCTTTTCAGCGCCAGGTAGTCGCGGTAGTTGGCTGGAGAGATACCGCCGGTCGGGCAGAAACGAACCTGAGAGAACGGACCAGCAATCGCCTGCAGCGCT
>DKMV01000143.1:3840-4081 GCA_002469605.1 Leclercia sp. UBA7405 | reverse complement strand
GCTGCCCGCCCTTGAAAAGTGGAAGGGGCAAGGCATTGATCTTTATGTTTATTCCTCTGGCTCCGTTGCAGCGCAAAAACTGTTATTTGGCTACAGCGACGAAGGTGATATTACTCATCTCTTCAGCGGCTATTTCGATACGCACGTGGGTGCCAAGCGTGACGTCAGCTCTTATCAGAACATCGCTGCCCAGATCGGCCTCTCTCCTTCGCAGATCCTGTTCCTGTCGGATATTCATCAG
>DKMV01000143.1:0-3601 GCA_002469605.1 Leclercia sp. UBA7405 | reverse complement strand
TTCCTGTCGGATATTCATCAGGAGCTGGACGCCGCCGGGCAGGCCGGTTTTCGTACCCTGCAGCTGATCCGCGATGAGGATGACGGCGCCAGCCATCACCATCAGGTGCACCAGTTTGATGACATTAATCCGGAGCAGATCCCGTCATGAGCGCATTAACTATCTATTCAGATAAAGAGGCCAGCCAGCCCGAGTGGCACAGCACCGACGCCGCCGCCATTGCCGAAAAACTTAACGCCCGCGGCGTACGTTTTGAACGCTGGCAAGCTGACCGCGACTTAGGATCCGACCCGGCGCCGGAGGCGGTGATTAATGCTTATCAGCACGCCATTGATAAGCTGGTGGCCGAGAAAGGTTATCAGAGCTGGGATGTGATCAGCCTGCGCGCCGATAACCCGCAAAAAGAGGCGTTGCGCGCGAAGTTTCTCAACGAACATACCCACGGCGAAGACGAGGTGCGTTTCTTTGTGGAGGGGGCCGGCCTGTTCTGCCTTCATATTAGCGATCGGGTTTACCAGGTGCTGTGCGAGAAGAACGACCTGATCTCCGTGCCCGCCGGCACGCCGCACTGGTTTGATATGGGGTCTGAGCCGAACTTTACCGCGATCCGGATTTTTGATAACCCGGAAGGGTGGGTGGCGCAGTTTACCGGGGATGGGATTGCGGATGCGTATCCGCGGTTGCCATAGGTAAAAGCAAAAAGCAACGCCAGTTGCTTTTTTAGTGTTTGCTCCCTCTCCCCGTGGGAGAGGGCTGGGGTGAGGGCACCAGACCGCACAGCCCAGTTCCCTCGCCCCTTCGGGGAGAGGGTTAGGGTGAGGGGAACATGCGGCTCAAGCGGTAATCCCGTTCACCTCACGACCACTGCTTCTCTGGCACACCTGCACCGGTGAACGTGCAAAAGGGGCTCGCCGCCGCCCCCTTTGCAATCCCGGCTCCCGGCCAGGAAAATCGCCGCTTCGCGGTGCCTTCGTCTTATTCCCTCCGGCTTTCGGGTCGGGCACCAGCCTGCATCCTTGCAGGCTATGCCCTCTCGGCGCATCCCTGCGCCTCGCCCCGGCCTGCGGTCAACGCCTCAGCGATTTTCAGCCGGACCAGGCATCGCGATAAGATTGTCATTACATGAAGCTACACTCACCGCTTTATAAAACTCTTAACCCCAAAATACGCATTCAATCGATTGATAATTAATTAAACCTCCCCTTTGCCACTTCTTCCGGTAGCACCACCCCGCTATCCAGCACCCAGCCGCTAATCAGCGCCGCAGGCGTGACGTCGAACGCCGGGTTATAGACCTGGGCATCGTCCGGGGCCCACTGCACGGCGCCAAAGCTGCCAGCCACGCCGGTGACTTCCCGGGGATCGCGCTGCTCGATCGGGATCGCTTCGCCGTTCGGACACCCTGGATCGAGGGTGGTTTGCGGTGCCGCCACGTAGAACGGAATACCGTGGAACTTCGCCAGTACCGCCAGCGAGTAAGTGCCAATTTTATTGGCCACGTCACCGTTGGCGGCGATGCGGTCGGCCCCTACCCACACGGCGTCCACCTGCCCTTTCGCCATCAGGCTGGCGGCCATTGAATCGGTAATCAGCTGATAAGGCACGCCCAGTTCACCCAGTTCCCAGGCAGTGAGCCTGCCGCCCTGCAACAGCGGACGAGTCTCATCCACCCAGACGTTGCTCACCCTGCCCTGCTGATGCGCAAGGGCAATCACCCCCAGCGCCGTACCCACCCCCGCCGTCGCCAGCCCGCCGGTATTGCAGTGGGTCAGCAGTCGGCTGCCCGGTTTGACCAGCGCACTGCCCGCCCGGGCGATGGCGTCGCACAGCTGTTTATCTTCGTCGATAAGGCGCAGCGCTTCGGCCACCAGCGCCGGGACATAATCCTCCTGCCAGAGCGCCTGCTTCATGCGATCGAGATTGTTCATCAGATTGACCGCCGTCGGGCGCGATGCACGCAGGATCTCCAGCGCGTCGGCCAGCTCGTCGCGGCTTTTGCCGTTTTCGGCCAGCAGCGCCAGCAGCAGGCTGGCAGAGAGGCCAATCAGCGGTGCACCGCGCACGCGCAGGGCGTGAATATGCCCCACCAGCGCCTCTGTGCTGGAGGCATCCAGCCAGCGTTTCTCCTGCGGAAGCGCCTGCTGGTCGAGAATAAATAGCTGATTTCCGGTCACCCGCAGGCTGGTCGTCTGTAATCTCTGCATGTCGTTAATTCTCTGTTGCGTTGTTGTAGCACATTGTGTCAGGATAAAATTCAGATGTATAGACGTCTAAATGTCTTTATTACCCGTACAGATGAGGAACAGGCAATGTCGCAATACCGTACCTTTACCGCTCAGGATGCCGTGGCCTATGCCCAGCAGTTTGGCGGCCTTGATGACCCCTCATCGCTGGTAGAGGCGCAGGAAGTGGGCGACGGCAACCTCAATCTGGTCTTTAAAATTTTTGACACCGCAGGCGTCAGCCGCATCGTGGTCAAGCAGGCGCTGCCCTATGTGCGCTGCGTGGGAGAATCCTGGCCGCTCACCCTGGATCGGGCGCGTCTCGAAGCGCAGACCCTGGTAGAGCACTATCAGCACAGCCCGCAGCATACGGTCAAAATCCATCATTTCGACCCTGAACTGGCGGTGATGGTGATGGAAGATCTCTCCAGCCATAAGATCTGGCGCGGCGAGCTGATCAAAAACATCTACTACCCGCAGGCGGCGCGCCAGCTCGGGGAGTACCTGGCTCATACCCTGTTTCACACCAGCGATTTTTATCTCCACCCGCACGCCAAAAAGACGCAGGTGGCGCAGTTTATTAATCCGGAGATGTGCGAGATCACCGAGGATCTGTTCTTTACCGATCCCTACCAGATCCACGAGCGCAATAACTACCCCGCCGAGCTGGAGCAGGATGTCGCGGCACTCAGGGAAGACGCCCAGCTAAAAATCGCCGTCGCCTCGCTAAAGCACCGCTTCTTTTCACAGGCCGAGGCGCTGCTGCATGGGGATATTCACAGCGGCTCCATTTTTGTTGCCGACGGCAGCCTGAAGGCCATCGATGCCGAATTTGGTTACTTCGGCCCGATTGGTTTTGATATCGGTACCGCCATTGGCAACCTGCTGCTCAATTTCTGCGGCCTGCCGGGCCATCTTGGTATTCGCGATGCCGCCGCCGCCCGCGAGCAGCGCCTGATCGATATTCAGACGCTCTGGACCAGCTTCGCCGAGCGCTTCCAGGCGCTGGCGAGCGAAAAGAGCCGCGACGCGACGCTGCGCGAGCCGGGCTACGCGTCTGAGTTTCTGAAAAAAGTGTGGAAGGACAGTATCGGCTTCTGCGGTACCGAGCTAATTCGCCGCAGCGTAGGCCTGTCGCACGTGGCGGATCTCGACACTATCCAGGATGAGGCCATGCGCCACGAATGCCTGCGCCACGCGATCCATCTTGGCAGAGCGCTGATTGTGATTGCCGACAGGATCGAGAGCGTGGAGGAGCTGGTGGCGAGAGTAAGGCAGTACAGCTAATACTCCCTGTTTTACATTTCCACAGCGATAAAATGGCTGAACAAGGTCATGCACCCACAGCGATGCCCTTATCCGGCTGAAAATCGCCGAAG
>DKMV01000102.1 GCA_002469605.1 Leclercia sp. UBA7405 | reverse complement strand
GGCCCACACCGTTAAAGGTTATGGCATGGGTGACACTGCCGAAGGTAAAAACATCGCGCACCAGGTTAAGAAAATGAACATGGACGGCG
Source organism: Leclercia sp. UBA7405 (assembly GCA_002469605.1). GTDB lineage: Bacteria > Pseudomonadota > Gammaproteobacteria > Enterobacterales > Enterobacteriaceae > Enterobacter. The sequence goes on along the minus strand of DKMV01000102.1, from coordinate 22,149 downwards.
TGCGTTATATCCGCGACCGTTTCAATGTGCCGGTAACCGATGAGCAGGTTGAAAACCTCTCTTACATCACCTTCCCGGAAGGTTCTGAAGAGCACAAGTACCTGCACGAACGTCGTCAGGCGCTGAACGGCTACCTGCCAGCTCGCCAGCCTAAGTTCACCGAGAAACTGGAACTGCCTGCGCTGGAAGACTTCTCTCAGCTGCTGGAAGAGCAGAACAAAGAGATCTCTACCACTATCGCCTTCGTGCGTGCCCTGAACGTGATGCTGAAGAACAAGTCGATCAAAGATCGCCTGGTGCCGATCATCGCTGACGAAGCCCGTACCTTTGGTATGGAAGGTCTGTTCCGTCAGATCGGTATCTACAGCCCGAACGGCCAGCAGTACACCCCGCAGGACCGTGAGCAGGTTGCATACTACAAAGAAGACGAGAAAGGTCAGATCCTGCAGGAAGGTATCAACGAACTGGGTGCAGGCGCATCCTGGCTGGCTGCTGCGACCTCTTACAGCACCAACAACCTGCCGATGATCCCGTTCTACATCTACTACTCCATGTTCGGTTTCCAGCGTATCGGCGACCTGTGCTGGCAGGCAGGCGACCAGCAGGCTCGCGGCTTCCTGGTTGGTGGTACTTCCGGTCGTACGACGCTGAACGGCGAAGGTCTGCAGCACGAAGATGGCCACAGCCATATTCAGTCTCTGACTATCCCGAACTGTATCTCTTACGATCCGTCTTACGCGTACGAAGTGGCGGTCATCATGCATGACGGTCTGCAGCGTATGTACGGTGAAGCGCAAGAGAACATTTACTACTACATCACCACCCTGAACGAAAACTACCACATGCCGGCCATGCCGGAAGGCGCCGAGGAAGGTATCCGTAAAGGTATCTACAAACTCGAAACCATCGAAGGTAGCAAAGGTAAAGTTCAGCTGCTGGGCTCCGGTTCTATCCTGCGTCACGTACGTGAAGCAGCGCAGATTCTGGCGAAAGACTACGGTGTGGGCTCCGACGTATACAGCGTGACCTCCTTCACTGAACTGGCGCGTGATGGCCAGGATTGTGAGCGCTGGAACATGCTGCACCCGCTGGAAACCCCGCGCGTTCCGTACATCGCTCAGGTGATGAACGACGCACCGGCCGTAGCATCTACTGATTATATGAAACTGTTCGCTGAGCAGGTTCGTACTTACGTACCGGCTGATGACTACCGCGTACTGGGTACCGACGGCTTCGGTCGTTCTGACAGCCGCGAAAACCTGCGTCACCACTTCGAAGTTGATGCTTCCTATGTGGTAGTTGCTGCCCTGGGCGAACTGGCTAAACGTGGCGAAATCGATAAGAAAGTGGTTGCTGACGCAATCACCAAATTCAATATCGATGCAGAAAAAGTTAACCCGCGTCTGGCGTAAGAGGTAAAAGAATAATGGCTATCGAAATCAATGTACCGGACATCGGGGCTGATGAAGTTGAAATCACCGAGATCCTGGTCAAAGTAGGCGACAAAGTTGAAGCTGAACAGTCGCTGATCACCGTAGAAGGCGACAAAGCCTCTATGGAAGTCCCGTCTCCTCAGGCTGGCATCGTTAAAGAGATCAAAGTCTCTGTTGGCGATAAAACCGAGACTGGCAAACTGATCATGATTTTCGATTCCGCCGACGGTGCAGCAGCAGCTGCACCTGCGCAGGAAGAGAAGAAAGAAGCCGCTCCGGCAGCTGCTGCTCCAGCAGCTGCCGCGGCAGCGAAAGAAGTGAACGTGCCTGACATCGGCGGTGACGAAGTTGAAGTGACCGAGATCCTGGTGAAAGTGGGCGACAGCGTTACCGCTGAGCAGTCGCTGATCACCGTAGAGGGCGACAAAGCCTCTATGGAAGTCCCGGCCCCGTTCGCAGGTACCGTTAAAGAGATCAAGATCAACACCGGCGACAAAGTCTCTACCGGCTCCCTGATCATGGTCTTCGAAGTGGCTGGCGCTGCGCCTGCCGCCGCACCTGCACAGGCAGCTGCTCCGGCACCTGCTGCTGCTCCAGCTGCGGCTGGCGGTGCGAAAGAGGTTAACGTACCGGACATCGGCGGTGACGAAGTTGAAGTAACTGAAGTGATGGTGAAAGTGGGCGACAAAGTTGCCGCTGAACAGTCACTGATCACCGTTGAAGGTGACAAGGCTTCTATGGAAGTGCCTGCGCCGTTCGCCGGTACCGTTAAAGAGATCAAAATCAGCACCGGCGACAAAGTCTCTACCGGCTCTCTGATCATGGTCTTCGAAGTGGAAGGCGCTGCGCCTGCAGCAGCTCCGGCTGCCGCTGCCGCTCCGGCGCCTGCCGCTGCACCGGCTCAGGCTGCGAAACCTGCTGCTGCCCCTGCTGCTAAAGCAGAAGGCAAATCTGAGTTCGCTGAAAACGACGCTTATGTTCACGCTACCCCGCTGATTCGCCGCCTGGCGCGCGAATTCGGCGTAAACCTGGCGAAAGTGAAAGGCACCGGCCGTAAAGGTCGTATCCTGCGCGAAGACGTTCAGGCCTACGTGAAAGAGGCGGTGAAACGCGCTGAATCCGCACCTGCTGCTGCCACCGGCGGCGGTATCCCGGGCATGCTGCCATGGCCGAAAGTGGACTTCAGCAAGTTTGGTGAAATCGAAGAAGTGGAACTGGGCCGTATCCAGAAAATCTCTGGTGCTAACCTGAGCCGTAACTGGGTGATGATCCCGCACGTTACCCACTTCGACAAAACCGATATCACCGATCTGGAAGCGTTCCGTAAGCAGCAGAACGCCGAAGCTGAGAAGCGTAAACTGGACGTGAAATTCACCCCGGTAGTCTTCATCATGAAGGCCGTTGCCGCTGCCCTGGAGCAGATGCCGCGCTTCAACAGCTCCCTGTCCGAAGATGGCCAGAAGCTGACGCTGAAGAAATACATCAACATCGGTGTTGCGGTTGATACGCCAAATGGTCTGGTTGTTCCGGTCTTCAAGGACGTGAACAAGAAGAGCATTACCGAGCTGTCCCGTGAACTGACCACCATCTCCAAAAAAGCGCGTGATGGTAAGCTGACTGCCGGCGAAATGCAGGGCGGCTGCTTCACTATCTCCAGCATCGGCGGCCTGGGTACTACCCACTTCGCGCCGATTGTTAACGCGCCGGAAGTGGCGATCCTCGGTGTGTCCAAGTCCGCGATGGAGCCGGTGTGGAACGGTAAAGAGTTCGTACCGCGTCTGATGATGCCGATCTCTCTCTCCTTCGACCACCGCGTGATCGACGGTGCTGATGGTGCGCGCTTTATCACCATCATCAACAACACCCTGAGCGACATTCGCCGCCTGGTGATGTAAGCGAAAAAGCCGGCCAGTCGGCCGGCTTTTTTCTGCTAATCTCATGAAGTCTGTGAGGTTATTGGCGAAAGCGAAAATTCGTGAGCCGTTTGTTGTTTCAAAATTGTTAACAATTTTGTAAACTGCGGGCGGATAGAACGTCCCGGTGGATGAAGGGCGACAAGTACCTGGACCGCCGGAAATCAATAAGAGGTCATGATGAGTACTGAAATCAAAACTCAGGTCGTGGTACTTGGGGCAGGTCCGGCAGGTTACTCTGCTGCCTTCCGTTGCGCTGATTTAGGTCTGGAAACCGTTATCGTTGAACGTTACAACACCCTGGGCGGTGTTTGTCTGAACGTTGGCTGTATCCCTTCTAAAGCGCTGCTGCACGTAGCGAAAGTTATCGAAGAAGCCAAAGCGCTGGCTGAACACGGTATCGTCTTCGGCGAGCCGAAAACCGATATCGACAAGATTCGTACCTGGAAAGAGAAAGTTATCACTCAGCTGACCGGTGGCCTGGCTGGCATGGCCAAAGGCCGTAAAGTGAAAGTGGTTAACGGTCTGGGTAAATTTACCGGGGCGAACACCCTGGAAGTGGAAGGCGAAAACGGCACTACCGTTATCAACTTCGACAACGCCATCATCGCGGCGGGTTCCCGTCCGATTGAACTGCCGTTCATTCCGCATGAAGATCCGCGCGTGTGGGACTCCACCGATGCGCTGGAACTGAAAGAAGTACCGAAACGCCTGCTGGTTATGGGTGGCGGTATCATCGGTCTGGAAATGGGCACCGTATACCATGCGCTGGGTTCAGATATTGACGTGGTTGAAATGTTCGACCAGGTTATCCCGGCTGCCGATAAAGACATCGTTAAGGTCTTCACCAAACGCATCAGCAAGAAATTCAACCTGATGCTGGAAACCAAAGTCACTGCCGTTGAAGCAAAAGAAGACGGTATCTACGTTTCCATGGAAGGCAAAAAAGCGCCTGCCGAACCACAGCGTTACGACGCCGTGCTGGTAGCTATCGGCCGTGTGCCGAACGGTAAAAACCTCGACGCCGGTAAAGCGGGCGTGGAAGTGGACGACCGTGGCTTTATCCGCGTTGACAAACAGCTGCGCACTAACGTGCCGCACATCTTTGCTATCGGCGATATCGTCGGTCAGCCGATGCTGGCGCACAAAGGTGTTCACGAAGGTCACGTGGCCGCAGAAGTTATCGCCGGCATGAAGCACTACTTCGATCCGAAAGTGATCCCGTCCATCGCTTATACCGAGCCAGAAGTTGCATGGGTTGGTCTGACCGAGAAAGAAGCGAAAGAGAAAGGCATCAGCTACGAAACCGCCACCTTCCCGTGGGCTGCTTCTGGCCGTGCTATCGCTTCCGACTGCGCAGACGGTATGACCAAGCTGATCTTCGACAAAGAGACCCACCGCGTGATCGGTGGTGCGATTGTCGGCACCAACGGCGGCGAACTGCTGGGTGAAATCGGTCTGGCGATCGAAATGGGCTGCGACGCGGAAGATATCGCGCTGACCATCCACGCTCACCCGACTCTGCACGAGTCCGTTGGCCTGGCGGCAGAAGTGTTCGAAGGTAGCATCACCGACCTGCCGAACGCGAAAGCGAAGAAGAAGTAATTTTCTTCCCGATTAAAAAAGCGGCTCATGAGCCGCTTTTTTTATGCCTTCAGCCTTTTACTGCGCCACCTTTTGCCACTGTTTATTGGGATTAAAAGCGGCTATTGCACTGGCCTCTTTGGCGCTCTCTTTCCCCAGATCCGCCTGCCAGACCTGGTCATCGCCGTTAATCATAAAGCTCATCACCCCGGTCTCGCCGTAGCTGACAGGCCAGGCAATCATGGCAAAACCGCTTTTTGTATCGGGGATGATGCGAAAACGGTAGCCGTGATAACCCGCCCCCGGCTCGGGTGGGCTAAACGCTGGCCCAAGCGGGCTTGGTGCCTCACCGGGCGTTACTGGCCAGTACAGACCGTCTTTTTTACCTTCGCTGCTGACAATCTTCTGTGCATAGCGGGCATTGATACGGTAATAGCTCTCCTGCGCATCAACGTAAGCATGCAGCGCATTGATGGCTGACAATTCGTTGCGTCCGATTTCACGGGTGAGGATCTCTTGTTCGGCTACGCGCATATCGAAATGCCAGCCTGCGGTAGTTTTTACCGCCGGGATCGGCAACTGCCAGTGGTTGTCGCCAACGGCAAGCCAGGCTTTGTCGCCCTCTAGCACCGTCTGGTGATGAACCTGCCAGTCACGCAGGAAGCGGGCAACGGCCGCGGGCTCGACCCCCTCCGGCGGCAGAAAGGTACGCCAGTTATCGCCAAGCAGGTTGCTCATGGCGCTCTCGTTTTGCTCGCGGATCGCCTGCGCCAGCGCATCGCTCGCCTGCTCTGGCGTGTTGAACTGCTGTTGTGCAACGGCGCCTGCCGAGACCATGAACACCATCAATCCCGTGAGTAATTTGCGTTTCATCTGGTCTCCTTAACGATGACGGAATTCACGAAGTTCACCCCGCTGCGAAAGCGGATCTCTGTCTGCGGGTCGTTGTTGTAGATGACGTATCGATTGCATGCCGCGCTGCTGCTGCGCCTGCCAGCTGGCTGAACGGCTGTCGTTGCCGCTCAGGGCGTTAGCGCGCTGCTGGACGTTAAGCGCACGAGAGTGGCTTTGCTGCACCGGTTGATGCTGAGTGGCAGGGCGTTTTTGCTCAGGCCGGGCGATAGTCGCCCGCTCTGCATGGTGCTGTCTGTCGGTATCGTATCCGCGATAGTTATTACGTTGAGAGATCTGCTTCAGCTGTTGGCTGACGGCCTGCCGTTGTCCTGGCTGGTTTGCCGGGTGTTGCGATAACGGCTTGCCGGTGGATTTCTCCATCTGCGCCAGGGCTGCCTGCCGCTGGGTGTCGCGGTCCATCGCGGTACGCCGGGTACTGCTCAGGCCAACGGCTGTGTTAGTGGGGTGGAAGTGGTTATTGAGCTGGTCGGTCGCATAGAGAATGCCGCCGCGGAAGGCCGGGTTATGTTGCCAGGTGCGGTTTGCCTCCGTCAGATGCTGCCCGCTGATTTTATTAAAGTTATCAACGTTAATATTGATGTTGTTATCGCCGTTGTGGTTATAACCGCCGTGGTAATCATCGTGATGGTGGTGGTCCCAGTCATCATCGTGATCCCAGTCGATGTTGCTGAAGATGGCATAGGTGGTCGCTACACCCAGACTGAAGCCCAGCCCTTTCACCAGGCTGTTGGTGAACTGCTCTCCCGGCGAAGGGGGCAGATATACTGGTGGATAGCTGGCGTTAGGCCAGGTGCCGTAGACGGCGCCGGGATTGTAAGTCGGCACATAGACTACCTGCGGATCGGCCGATTCAATTTTAATGACCGTTGGGGGTGGTGTGGGACTGGAACTGACGTCGTCTGCGGAGCGGTGGCTTTAGCCGGTTCAGCACGCTTCACGGTGGTGACGGTCTGCTGCGGCGTTGATTGCAAGGCCCCGGTCTGCTGGGCCAGCAGGCGCAGGCGCTGCACGGAATCCATCACATCCTTTGGCTGAGCAAGAAATGCATCGCCGAGATTCTGCACCCATGCAGGGTTCCCCCCCATCAGCGACATCAGCTGCGGAAACGCAACCAGCGATTTTACGCTCGGATCCCACGGCTGCCCGGCGACCGCTTGAATAGCGGCATCACCCTGCATTTTAGGATTGTCCTTTGACCACTGGGCTGCCTGAATCACATTGGCCGGATAGGTAGACGCCATCAATATTTGCGACAGCAGGGTATCCGGATAGAGCGCAACGGGGGCAGTCCACTGGTCGATTTGCGCGGCGGAAAAGGCTGGCGCAACCACTGGCGCAGGCTGTTGCGTTACCGGCGTTGCAGGCACCGGAGTCGACGTCGTCGGGGCTGAAGCAGCCGGGACGGTGGGGGCTGCCGGGGCGCGGCTTTTTACAAACATGACGCCAGAGACGGCAAACAGCCCGGCGCTGCACAGAAGGACAAGCAGATGTGGCTTAAAGGGCAACTTCATAAAATAACTCCAACGAGACGAGCACAGTGCCGAAAGGCGTTGCAAGTGCCGCGAGTATATTCACCCGTGATTTACGGTTTTCACTTTTATTGGGAAACCACCCGTCTGTGGGAATAAAGAGTGTGAGCATTTATTACACAATTATATCGCAAGATATAACGACCGGATTGTTCAGAAGGCCGCTCTTGCGAGCAGGAGCGTAACCAATACCACCTGCAGGCAGAAGAGGGAAAGGCGGATTACATTCACTTTCATCTAAAATTGGATAAGGCTACGCAGAAGCTAAAAATGCGCTTCCAAGACCATACTCTCTTTAGCAGAATTCAGTTCGTTGGGGTTGCCGCAATCCTGCTGGCCCGGTGTGCTACCACCGCAAGGCAACAAATTAACCGTCGTAAGGCGGTTTTTTTGTACTTGGAATTTTTCCTGTCCCGCCGGTATATCATGCTTAACGATTCAGCAAGCAATTCAATGTTGCTTTTTTGTAAACAGATTAACACTGTCTGAAAATCCTGCTATGCTGCCCGACGCGGTATCGGGCATGTACCCTACAAACTGCTGTCTCACAGGAGCGTGAAGAGAACGCCGGCCGCATATGACAATGAGAGCGAGGAGATACCGTCGTGCTAGAAGAATACCGTAAGCACGTAGCAGAACGTGCCGCCGAGGGAATTGTACCCAAACCCTTAGATGCAACCCAAATGGCCGCGCTCGTCGAGCTGCTGAAGAATCCGCCCGCGGGCGAAGAAGAATTCCTTTTAGATCTGCTGATCAATCGTGTACCGCCGGGCGTTGACGAAGCCGCCTATGTGAAAGCCGGCTTCCTGGCCGCGATTGCCAAAGGCGAAGCGAACTCCCCACTCGTCTCCCCGGAAAAAGCCATTGAACTGCTCGGCACCATGCAGGGTGGCTATAACATTCATCCGCTGATTGATGCGCTGGATAACGACGCGCTGGCGCCGATTGCCGCCAAAGCCCTGTCTCAGACCCTGCTGATGTTCGATAACTTCTACGACGTAGAAGAGAAAGCCAAAGCGGGTAACAGCTATGCCAAACAGGTGATGCACTCCTGGGCTGACGCCGAATGGTTCCTCAACCGTCCTCAGCTGGCAGAAAAGATCACCGTCACCGTCTTTAAAGTGACCGGCGAAACCAACACCGATGACCTCTCTCCGGCACCGGATGCCTGGTCACGTCCTGATATCCCGCTGCACGCTCTGGCGATGCTGAAAAACGCCCGTGAAGGTATCGAGCCGGATCAGCCGGGCGCGGTTGGTCCGATCAAACAAATTGAAGCCCTGCAGCAAAAAGGCTTCCCGCTGGCCTATGTCGGCGACGTAGTGGGTACCGGCTCTTCCCGTAAATCTGCCACCAACTCCGTGCTGTGGTTTATGGGCGATGATATTCCGCACGTGCCGAACAAGCGCGGCGGTGGCCTGGTGCTGGGCGGCAAAATTGCGCCAATCTTCTTCAACACCATGGAAGATGCGGGCGCGCTGCCAATCGAAGTGGACGTCAACAACCTGAACATGGGCGATGTGATCGACGTCTATCCGTTCAAGGGCGAAGTACGCAACCACGAAACCAACGAGCTGCTGGCCAGCTTCGAGCTGAAAACCGACGTACTGATCGACGAAGTGCGTGCCGGCGGTCGTATTCCGCTGATCATCGGCCGCGGCCTGACCACCAAGGCGCGTGAAGCGCTCGGTCTGCCGCACAGCGAGGTATTCCGTCAGGCGAAAGACGTGGCGGAGAGCAGCCGCGGCTACTCCCTGGCGCAGAAGATGGTAGGCCGCGCGTGCGGCGTCGCCGGGATCCGTCCGGGCGCGTACTGCGAGCCGAAGATGACCTCCGTTGGCTCTCAGGACACCACCGGTCCTATGACCCGCGACGAGCTGAAAGACCTGGCGTGCCTGGGCTTCTCTTCTGACCTGGTAATGCAGTCCTTCTGTCACACCGCCGCTTATCCGAAGCCGGTTGACGTGACTACACACCACACGCTGCCGGACTTCATTATGAACCGTGGGGGTGTTTCACTGCGTCCGGGCGATGGCGTCATCCACTCCTGGCTGAACCGCATGCTGCTGCCGGATACCGTAGGTACCGGCGGTGACTCCCATACCCGTTTCCCGATTGGCATCTCCTTCCCGGCGGGCTCTGGTCTGGTGGCCTTTGCTGCCGCCACCGGCGTAATGCCGCTGGATATGCCGGAATCGGTGCTGGTGCGCTTCAAAGGTAAAATGCAGCCGGGTATCACCCTGCGCGACCTGGTTCACGCCATCCCGCTGTATGCCATCAAACAGGGTCTGCTGACCGTGGAGAAGAAAGGGAAGAAAAACATCTTCTCTGGCCGCATCCTCGAGATCGAAGGCCTGCCGGATCTGAAGGTAGAGCAGGCGTTTGAACTGACCGATGCCTCCGCAGAGCGTTCCGCTGCGGGCTGTACCATCAAGCTGAATCAGGCACCCATCGAAGAGTACCTGACCTCCAACATCGTGCTGCTGAAGTGGATGATTGCCGAAGGCTACGGCGACCGCCGTACGCTGGAGCGTCGTATTCAGGGCATGGAAAAATGGCTGGCGGATCCGCAGCTGCTGGAAGCCGATGCTGACGCAGAGTATGCGGCGGTAATCGAGATCGATCTGGCGGATATCAAAGAGCCGATCCTTTGCGCGCCGAACGATCCGGACGATGCGCGCCTGCTCTCTGACGTGCAGGGCGATAAGATCGATGAAGTGTTCATTGGCTCCTGCATGACCAACATCGGCCACTTCCGTGCCGCCGGTAAGCTGCTGGATACCCATAAAGGCCAGCTGCCAACCCGTCTGTGGGTGGCGCCGCCAACCCGTATGGATGCGGCCCAGCTGACCGAAGAGGGCTACTATAGCGTGTTTGGTAAGAGCGGTGCGCGTATCGAAATCCCGGGCTGCTCTCTCTGCATGGGCAACCAGGCGCGCGTAGCGGACGGTGCGACCGTGGTCTCCACCTCGACCCGTAACTTCCCGAACCGTTTAGGTACCGGCGCGAACGTCTACCTGGCCTCTGCGGAGCTGGCGGCGGTTGCGGCGCTGATCGGTAAGCTGCCAACGCCGGAAGAGTATCAGACCTTCGTGGCTCAGGTGGATAAGACGGCGGTGGATACCTATCGCTATCTGAACTTCGATCAGCTCTCTCAGTACACCGAGAAAGCGGACGGGGTGATCTTCCAGACCGCGGTATAAAACACAACCCCTCACCCTAACCCTCTCCCCAAAGGGGAGAGGGGACTGCTCCGTGCGGTTTTCACCCTCTCCCCTTTGGGGAGAGGGCCGGGGTGAGGGGCTTTTTATTTTCATTCCCGCCACGCGTTCCGCTTTTTTTCTCCCCCACTGCTGCGATAATTACTGCATAGATTTTGCAGAGGAAAACACAATGGATTACGAATTTCTGCGCGACGTCACCGGTGTGGTGAAAGTGCGCATGTCGATGGGCCACGAGGTCGTCGGGCACTGGTTCAATGAGGAAGTAAAAGAGAACCTCGCCCTGCTGGATGAAGTGGAGCAGGCGGCACGCACGGTAAAAGGCAGCGAGCGCTCCTGGCAGCGCGCCGGGCATGAATACACCCTGTGGATGGATGGCGAAGAGGTGATGATTCGCGCCAATCTGCTTGAGCTCTCCGGCGACGAAATGGAAGAGGGGATGAGCTACTACGACGAAGAGAGCCTGTCGTTATGTGGAGTAGAAGATTTTTTACAGGTAGTAGCGGCTTACCGCGATTTTGTCACCAAAGCGTGATGTGATCTTCTGCTACAGACCGGGCCACAAGCCCGGTTTTTTTTCATCTAAAATGATTTTTTATAATCATATTCAAACTGTGATCCAACCCATTAAACGGATTAATTTGATTAAATATAATCTTTATGATTTTATTTAATCATCAAGGGTCAGGCGGAAGAACATGAACATCAAAAAATCAATAGAGCGCGTACCCGGCGGCATGATGGTTGTGCCGCTGGTGGTAGGTGCCATCATCAATACCTTTGCCCCGCAGGCGCTGGATATCGGTGGGTTTACCACCGCGCTGTTCAAAAATGGTGCCGCACCGCTTATAGGTGCATTTCTGCTGTGCATGGGCGCCGGCATCAGTGTGAAAGCCGCCCCGCAGGCGCTGCTGCAGGGCGGGACCATAACCCTGAGTAAACTGATCATTGCCATCGCACTGGGGCTGGGAGTGGAATACCTGTTCGGTGCGCAGGGGATTTTTGGCCTGAGCGGCGTGGCAATTATTGCCGCCATGAGCAACTCCAACGGCGGCCTCTATGCTGCTCTGGTTGGTGAGTTTGGTAACGAGCGCGACGTTGGCGCTATCTCTATCCTCTCTTTGAATGACGGCCCTTTCTTTACCATGATTGCGCTTGGCGCGGCCGGGATGGCCAATATCCCGCTAATGGCGCTGGTGGCTGTGCTGGTTCCGCTGGTGGTCGGTATGGCGCTGGGCAATCTCGACCCTAACATGCGTGATTTCCTTACCAAAGGCGGGCCGCTGCTGATCCCATTTTTCGCCTTTGCGCTTGGCGCCGGTATCAATCTGGAGATGCTATTACAGGGCGGGCTGGCCGGGATTCTGCTGGGCGCGCTGACTACCTTCGTCGGAGGCTTTTTCAACATTCGTGCAGATCGGCTGGTCGGGGGAAGCGGCGTGGCGGGGGCTGCGGCATCCAGTACCGCAGGGAATGCCGTGGCGACACCGCTGGCGATAGCCCAGGCCGATCCCTCTCTGGCTGAAGTCGCATCGGCGGCGGCGCCGTTGATTGCCGCCTCGGTGATAACCACAGCGATCCTCACGCCGGTGCTAACCTCATGGGTGGCAAAAAAGCAGTCCCGCCAGAGTATAGGGGAGAATAAAGCATGAAGATGATCGTCATCGCCGATGATTTCACCGGTGCCAATGATACCGGGGTTCAGTTGGCGAAGAAGGGAGCACGCACGGAGGTCATGCTTAACACCTCGCAAAAACCATCGCGACGGGCCGATGTGCTGGTGATTAATACTGAAAGCCGGGCGTTAAGCGCCACAGACGCGGCGCAAAGCGTTCGTGATGCGCTGGCGCCCTGGCGTCAAGAAAACGCGGCTTTGCTGGTTTATAAGAAAATTGACTCGACCTTTCGCGGAAACGTCGGCGCCGAGGTGACTGCTGCCATGCAGGCCAGCGGCTGTTCGCTGGCGGTGATTGCCGCTGCGATACCGGCCGCCGGGCGCATCACCCGTCAGGGGTGCTGTCTGGTGAACGGGGTACCGCTGCTTGAGACCGAATTTGCCAGTGACCCTAAAACGCCGGTTCGCTCGTCGCGCATCGCGGAGCTGGTCGCACAGCAGAGTGATATTCCGGTGCATGAGATCTTTTTGTCGCAGCTCCGCCGCGGAGAGGCCAGCGCTCTGCTGGCCGTCTATGCAGACGAGGGCGACGCAATAGTGGTAATCGACGCCGAAGAGGAGCGGGATCTAACGCTTATCGTGCAGGCGGTATGTGAACAAGCTTCACTCCCGCTGTTGGTTGGGGCCGCGGGCCTGGCTAATGCGCTACCAACGCCGCTTTTTATGCATGAGAAACAGGCGCTGCCGGTGTTGGTAGTGGCGGGCTCGATGAGCGAAGCGACCCGCAGGCAGGTCGCCCGGGCGCTGTGTGAGGACAGGGCTAAGGTGGTGGACGTCGACGCCGCGCGTCTGGTTTCTTCGGCGTATGAGCAGGAGATGGCGGCCGTCACAGAGAAGGCGTGCGGCCTGTTGGGGCAACAGCACCATACCATTCTCCGTACCAGCCGGCATGCGGATGACCGTCTGCAAATAGAGAGGCTCTGCGCCGAAACGGGACTGAGCCGCCAGCAATTGGGTGAGCGGCTCAGCCAGCGCCTTGGTGCCATTACGCTTCGTATTCTCGGGCAGGCGCGCATTGGTGGCTTGTTCCTGACGGGGGGCGATATCGCCACGGCAGTGGCCAGTGAACTGGGCGCTGAAGGCTACCGTATCCAGAGCGAAGTGGCGCCCTGCATACCTTGCGGCGCCTTTATTAATAGCGAGATTGACGATCTGCCGGTCATCACCAAAGCGGGCGGTTTTGGTACTGACGACACCCTTTGCGACGCGCTTTATTTTATTGAGGAGATGTACAGTGGTAACTAAAACAATTGCGATCACCATGGGCGATCCGGCTGGGATCGGGCCGGAAATTATTGTTAAAGCTCTGAAAGAGGATGAACTTAACGGCGCACCTGTCGTGGTGGTGGGCTGCCTGAAAACGCTGGAACGGCTTCAGGAGCAGGGGCTGGCACAGGATGTGCGGTTCAGCGCCATCCACGAAGTTGCTGACGCACAGTATCAGCCGGGGGTTATTCACGTAATTGACGAGCCCCTTGCGGCTCCTGAGACGCTACAGGCGGGCAAAGTTCAGGCCCAGGCAGGCGATCTGGCCTACCGCTGCGTGAAGCGCGCGACCAGCCTGGCCCTGAAGGGCGATGTCCATGCTATTGCCACCGCGCCGCTCAATAAAGAGGCAATGCATCTGGCAGGACACAATTTCCCCGGCCATACCGAACTGCTGGCAACCCTCACCGACAGCCGCGACTATGCGATGGTGCTTTATACAGACAAGCTGAAGGTGATCCATGTTTCAACCCATATCGCCCTGCGCAAGTTTCTCGACACGCTGAACGAGCAACGTATTGAGACGGTAATTAATATTGCCGATGCCTTCTTAAAACGCGTTGGTTATCAGCATCCGCGGATCGCGGTCGCAGGCGTTAACCCGCACGCGGGTGAGAATGGTCTGTTTGGCGACGAGGAGATAAAGATTGTCACCCCCGCGATTGAACACGCTAAAGCCCGGGGTAAAAACGTCTTTGGCCCTTGTCCGCCGGATACCGTCTTTTTGCAGGCGTATGAGGGGCAGTACGACATGGTGGTGGCCATGTATCACGATCAGGGACACATTCCATTGAAACTGCTTGGCTTCTATGACGGGGTGAATATTACCGCCGGCCTGCCGTTTATTCGGACCTCGGCCGATCATGGTACGGCGTTTGATATCGCCTGGACGGGAAAAGCAAAATCTGAGAGCATGGCCATCTCGATCAAACTGGCAATGCAACTGGCGTAATTCCCTGTCATGAAAGGACAACACCGTCTGGATCTTATTGTGGCGTATTTGAAAAATCATACGCTGGTTACGGTTGAACAGTTGGTGGATGCCATCGCGGCTTCGCCAGCCACTATCCGCCGTGATTTGATTAAACTGGACGAACAGGGGGTGATTAGCCGCAGTCATGGCGGCGTCGCCCTACGACGTTTTGAACCGGCCCAGCCTACCACTAATGAAAAACAGCAGCGCTCTCCCGCCGAAAAGCGGGCTATCGCGCGTTATGCCGCTTCGCTGGTAAAGGCTGGGGACGCGGTGGTGCTCGACGCTGGTACAACCATGCTGGAGCTGGCGAAATGTCTGACGCATCTGCCGCTGCGTGTGATCACAGTCGATCTGCATATCGCACTTTTTCTGTCTGAATTCCGTCAAATAGAGGTCACGATCGTAGGTGGGCGCATTGACGACAGCAGCCAGTCCTGTATCGGCGAGTTTGGCCGTAAAATGTTGCGCAGCATCTATCCGGACATCGCCTTTATGAGTTGTAACTCCTGGAGCGCAGACGCGGGCGTGACTACGCCGACGGAAGAAAAAGCCGGTTTAAAGCAGGGGGTTATTGCCAATGCGCAACGCAAAGTGTTGCTGGCAGATAGCAGTAAGTATGGTGCGCGCTCGCTGTTTAATGTCGCACCGCTGACGCACTTCAGTGAGGTTATTACCGATACCAGGCTGGCACCAGAAGCGCAGGCCGAACTAAAGCAGCTCGCCGTTACGCTCATCCCGGTACCCTCTGAGTAAAAGCGCCCGGCTGGGCGCTTTTAGTGAAGGCTTACACGGCCGGAATATTGCGGCCGTAGTAAATTTCACGCATCTCTTTCCAGAGCAGGTCGGTAATGACCGCACGCTCTTCTTCGCTTAACTCTTCCGGGCGGGTGTGGAACATATAGTGCCGGAGGTCAAAATCCTTCAGCAGCATCTTGGTGTGGAAGATATTTTCCTGATAAACGTTCACATCCACCATGTCATATAGCGCTTTCATATCATCGGACATGAAGTTCTGAATAGAATTAATTTCATGATCGATAAAATGCTTCATGCCGTTGATATCACGGGTAAAACCGCGCACGCGGTAATCAATGGTCACGATATCCGATTCAAGTTGATGAATCAGGTAGTTCAGGGCTTTTAAGGGTGAAATCACGCCGCAGGTAGAGACTTCAATATCGGCGCGGAAGGTGCAAAGCCCGCCTTCGGGATGGCTTTCCGGATAGGTGTGTACGCAGATATGGCTCTTATCAAGATGGGCCACCACCGTTTCCGGCAGCGGGCCCGGGTGTTCGGTCTGGTCGATCAGGTGCGGATCTACCGGCTCCTCGCTCACCAGAATGGTGACGCTGGCGCCCTGAGGTTCATAATCCTGGCGCGCGATGTTGAGAATATTAGCGCCGATAATGGAGCAGGTTTCTGACAGGATCTCAGTCAGTCGGTTGGCGTTATAGAGTTCATCGATATAGGCGATATAACCATCGCGCTCTTCCGCTGTTTTTGCGTAGCAGATATCGTAAATACAAAAACTCAGGCTTTTGGTCAGGTTGTTAAAGCCATGCAGTTTAAGCTTTTTCAATTTAGCTCACCCCCTTAGATGTCAGCGCGTCCTGCAGATATTGCGGTAAAGCGAAGGCCGCCGTGTGCACGGCAGGATTGTAATAACGACAGGTCAAACCGGCCTGGTGGAAGCGGGCCTGAATGATGCCGGTAGAGAGATGGCGCAGGGCTTCGTTGTCGGTCGCCCAGGCGAAGGTCATTATGCCGCCGTAGTAGGTCGGAATCGCCGCCTGATAGAAGCTGACGTCATCAAAGTAGTTGCTCAGCTTGCGATGGCTGTCGATAGCCTCGTCCTGCTGCAGGAAGCAGACGCCGTTCTGCGCTACAAAGATCCCGCCCGGCTTCAGGCAGCGTTTGCACCCTTCGTAAAACGCCGAGGTAAACAGGCTTTCGCCGGGGCCGATGGGGTCGGTGCAGTCGGAGATAATCACGTCGAAGCGTTGGGTAGTCTGGTTAACAAAATTGACGCCGTCGTCGATAACCAGATTAAAGCGCGGATCGTCATAGCTGCCCGCATTGTGATTCGGCAGATACTGGCGGCAGAAAGAGACCACCCCCGCATCGATCTCTACCATGGTGATGCTTTCAACCGACTTATGTCGGGACACTTCACGCAGCATGGCACCGTCGCCGCCGCCAATAATCAGCACTTGCTTTGCGTGGCCATGGGCCAGCAGCGGCACGTGGGTCATCATTTCATGATAGATAAACTCATCACGCTCGGTGGTTTGCACCACACCATCCAGCGCCATTACGCGGCCAAAGGCGGCGTTTTCAAAGATGATCAGATCCTGGTGGTCGGTCTTTTCGTGATAAAGCACGTTATCAACGGCAAAATACTGCCCAAAGTGGTCATGTAGCGTTTCCTGCCACACTTCTTTTTCGGCCATATGCGGATACCTCCTTTGTTAACACCTGTGAAAAGCTGGCGCAACATCATAGCTAACAACGACCGTGGTTGCACGGTCATGGTTTCAACAGGGAGGCGTCGGGAGGGTTACTTTACGTAGGCGAGAAGGCTCAGCGAATCGCGGGCCAGCGCTTTGCATTTTTTTGCGGTAGGAATGCCGATGCCGCTGAGATCGCGGTAGCTGTCTTCACCGAGCGCCTTCATGTCAAAGCTGTCGTAGTTGCTTAAATCCCACTGGTTCTGCTGAGCAAAGAAAACCAGCGCGCGACGAATCTGTCCGTTGGGTAAATTCTGGTAGCCACAATCATTTTTCAGAAAGACAAATACTGCTGTCAGATCGGCCATATCTTCGGCTTCATTTTCACTAAGCGCATAGCTGTTTGCGCAACTAATCATAAGGCTGCTGAACAGAATTGTTCGGAAAAACGTCTTCATTGCTTCTACCAATACGTCACGGAAATTCAACGTTAGCACACTTAACGCCGGTGCGACGATCTTTATTCTTAACGCCATTCTTGACCTTCCGCTAAGGGGAGGGTTTATGCTTTCAGGACCGTCTGCTGGAAATAAGGAAATGAACATGCAACGCCGTGATTTTTTAAAATATTCTGCCGTGCTGGGCACCGCCTGTGTGTTACCGGCCTGGAGCCGCGCGGCTTTTGCCGCCGATCGGCCCGCTTTACCCATCCCCGATTTGCTCGTCCCCGATGCCCGCAACCAGATCCGTCTGGTGGTGCAACAGGGCAAAACCGCGTTTGGCCCACATCAGGCTACGACCTGGGGCTATAACGGCAATCTTCTTGGCCCGGCGCTGCAGTTACGCCAGGGAAAACCCGTCACCGTCACTATTCATAACACCCTCGCGGAAGAGACCACGCTCCACTGGCACGGGCTGGAAGTGCCGGGCGAGGTGGACGGCGGCCCGCAAGGCGTGATTAAACCCGGCGGCCAGCGCACCGTTACCTTTACTCCACAGCAGCGGGCGGCGACCTGCTGGTTCCACCCCCATCAGCACGGCAAAACCGGCCATCAGGTGGCGATGGGGTTAGGCGGTCTGGTGTTGATTGAAGACGACGAGAGCCGTCTGCTGCGCCTGCCGAAGCAGTGGGGCATCGATGATGTGCCGGTTATTGTGCAGGACAAGAAATTTACCGCCGACGGGCAGATTGATTACCAGCTGGATGTGATGAGCGCCGCCGTGGGCTGGTTTGGCGACACCTTACTCGCTAACGGCGCCCTTTATCCGCAACACAGCGCCCCAAAAGGCTGGCTGCGGCTGCGTTTACTCAACGGTTGTAATGCCCGCTCCCTGAACTTTGCCGCCAGCGACGGGCGCCCGCTGTACGTAATAGCCAGCGACGGCGGCATGCTGGCGGAGCCGGTGAAGGTCACCGAGCTGCCGATGCTGATGGGGGAGCGTTTCGAGGTACTGGTGGATATCAGCGACGGCAAGGCCTTTGACCTGGTGACGCTGCCGGTGAGCCAGATGGGGATGGCCGTTGCCCCCTTCGATAAACCGCACCCGGTGCTGCGCATCCAGCCGCTGATCATTGCCGCCTCCGGCACGCTACCGGATAAACTCACCACGCTGCCGGCGCTTCCGTCGCTTGAGGGGCTGACACAGCGTAAGCTCCAGCTGTCGATGGATCCGATGCTCGACATGATGGGGATGCAGGCGCTGATGAAGAAATATGGCGCACAGGCGATGGCGGGCATGCAGCACGGTAATATGAACCATGGCAACATGGACCACAGTAATATGGACCACGGTAAGATGAGCGGTATGGATCACGGCGGTCACGGCTTTGATTTCCATAACGCCAACCGCATCAACGGCCAGAGCTTTGATATGAATACCCCGATGTTTGCCGCCGCGAAAGGCAAGCATGAGCGCTGGGTGATTTCGGGAGAGGGGGATATGATGCTGCATCCGTTCCATATCCACGGCACCCAGTTCCGCATTCTGTCGGAAAACGGCAAAGCACCAGCGGCACACCGCGCGGGCTGGAAAGATACGGTTCGCGTGGAGGGGGGAGTAAGCGAGGTGCTGGTGAAGTTCGATCACGCCGCGCCGAAGGAGTTTGCCTATATGGCCCACTGCCACCTGCTCGAGCATGAAGATACGGGGATGATGCTGGGGTTCACGGTTTAAGGCCGTGCGGGCGGATGCCCTCTACTTTAGTGAGAGGGAGAAAAACGGCACCGTACCGCTCCCTCTCCCACAGGGAGAGGGAGCAGACATTAAAAAAGGCAACTTTCGTTGCCTTTTTACTTTTACTTAGCCTCGTCCGGCAGCGCGTAGGCGACGATATAATCACCCATCTTCGTACCAAACGAACCGTGACCACCCGCCGAGATGACAACGAACTGCTTGCCATTCACTTCATAGGTCATTGGCGTTGCCTGTCCACCAGCCGGCAGACGGCCTTGCCACAGTTTCTCACCGTTGCTCATGTTGTATGCGCGCAGGTAGTTATCTGCGGTTGCCCCAATGAACAGGACGTTACCGGCGGTAGAGATCGGGCCACCCAGCATCGGCATACCCAGGTTGAACGGTAAAGGAACCGGCATCGGGAACGGCAGGCTGTCCTGCGGCGTACCGATACGTTTCTTCCAGACCACCTCGTTGGTTTTCAGATCCAGCGCGGAGATGTAACCCCATGCAGGCTGTTTACACGGCAGGCCAAACGGCGACAGGAACGGGTTCAGAGTCACGCCGTAAGGGACGCCGTACTGCGGCTGGATCCCGGCTTCGGTACCGCTGCCTTTCGCGTCTTTCGGCTGCTCCATCGGGTTACCCGGACCGCGCGGCATCAGCTTAGAGACGAACGGCAGGGCCATCGGGTTAGCAATTGCCACCTGACGGTTTGGATCCACGGAGATACCGCCCCACTCGAACATCCCCAGGTTACCCGGGAAGACCAGGGTGCCCTGTTCGGACGGCGGGGTGAAGATGCCTTCATAGCGCAGCTGATGGAACATCACGCGGCACACCAGCTGGTCGAACATGGTGGCGCCCCACATGTCCGCACCGCTCAGATCTTTCTTCGGACGGAAGCTCAGGTCAGAGAACGGCTGGGTTTTGGTGACGTAGTCGCCTTTGGCCGCACCCTGCGGAACCGGTTTTTCCGGCGCCGGTACAACCAGCTTACCGTTGCTGCGATCCAGCACAAAGATGTTGCCGGTTTTAGCCGGAGCGTAGATCACCGGCACGGTTTTGCCGTTCACGGTAATGTCCGCCAGCGTCGGCTGGGACGGCATATCCATATCCCACAGATCGTGATGAACGGTCTGGTAGCTCCACGCCAGTTTACCGGTGGTCGCATTCAGCGCCACGATAGCGCTGGCATAACGCTCCTGCTCAGGGGTACGGTGACCGCCCCAGATATCCGGCGTAGAGACGCCCATCGGCAGATAGACGAGGTCCAGCTTCGCGTCATACGCGGCCGGTGCCCAGGAGTTCGGGGAGTTAAAGGTAAAGGTGTGCTCGTCCGACGGGATAGCGTTAGGATCTTTCGCGCCCGGATCGAAGGCCCACAGCAGTTTACCGGTATTCACATCAAAACCACGGATTACGCCGGAGGTCTCGCGGGTAGAGAAGTTATCGGTTACCGACCCGGCAATCACAATCGTTTTATCGGTGATGATCGGCGGGGAGGTTGGCTCATACAGACCCGGAGTTTGGTCCGGCATATTGGTCTGCAGATTCAGGACACCTTTATTAGCAAAGGATTCGCACAGTTTGCCGGTTTCGGCATTCAGGGCGAACAGGCGACCATCGTTCACCGGCAGGATGATGCGGCGCGGGCAGTCAGCAACGGATTCCGGGCTGGCGTTGTCAGCGGTCGCTTCGTGGTAAGAGACGCCACGACAGGTCACATGCTGGAAAGAGGGGGTAGAGTTGAGCTGCGGATCGAAGTGCCACTTCTCTTTACCGGTTGCTGCATCCAGAGCGAACAGACGCTGGTGTGCAGTACAGAGGTAGAGCATGTTGCCCACTTTGATCGGCGTGACTTCATTGGTCACTTCGCCGGAGTCGTTCTCTTTTTTCAGGTCACCGGTGCGGAACACCCAGGCTTCTTTCAGATTTTTAACGTTATCGGCGTTAATCTGCTTCAGCGGGGAGTAGCGCTGGCCCTCCTGGTTGCGGCCATAGGCCGGCCAGTCGGCGTCGGCAACCTGGGAGATTGGCGCGGCAGGGGTGGAATCGGCGCGAAGCGTGCCCTTCACTTCCTGCGGATCGTTAAAGCCGGCCCAGGTCAGCATACCGCCGCTGATCAGCAGGGCGACCAGCAGTGCAGCTACCGCACCGTTAGAAGGCACCAGCAGGCGACGCCAGACGAACGGCAGGATCAGCCAGATGCCAAAGAAGACCAGAATATCGCTACGCGGGGTCAGCGCCCAGAAGTCGAAGCCGACCTCCCACACGCCCCAGATCATGGTTGCCAGCAGCAGCGCGGCGTAAACCCACAGCGCAGAACGTTTACTCCGCCAGAGCAGGACGGTTACCGCAAGCATAACCAGACCCGCGATGGGGTAATACCAGGAACCGCCAATCGCAACCAGCCAGACGCCGCCGATCAGCAGATAGAGCGCGCAGAAAGCCGCGAACAACGCTGTCAGCGTCACGAGCAGACGCCGCCGTTGAGTTTTTGTTTCAGCCATAGAAAGTTACTCTTTAGATTCGTTAATTTTTTGATAGCAATTAATTATAGGTATTAACAAGTGTGATCGGAATCACAAATATTGCTTTTCTTAACTCATACGCCAGGAAAATTCATTTGCTGATATAATGACTCGCTTGTGAATCAATGCCGGACGCAGGTTTATCCGCGTTGAGAGATGTGTTTTACAATCAATCGGTTAGTAATATGAAACATACTGTTGAAGTGATGATCCCGGAAGCGGAAATTAAAGCGCGTATCGCCGAACTGGGCCGTGAAATTAATAAACGTTACCAGGATAGCGGTTCTGATATGGTGCTGGTGGGTCTGCTACGTGGCTCCTTCATGTTTATGGCCGACCTGTGCCGTGAAGTTCAGGTTCCCCATGAAGTCGATTTTATGACCGCCTCCAGCTACGGCAGCGGCATGTCCACTACCCGCGATGTGAAAATCCTCAAAGATCTGGATGAAGATATCCGCGGTAAAGACGTGCTGATCGTCGA
>DKMV01000157.1 GCA_002469605.1 Leclercia sp. UBA7405 | reverse complement strand
CGAGGCGGCACGAGTATAACGTCATTTATACTGTGCGTTAAGCGCGCAGCCGCCTGACTGCTTAAAGAGTCACCATTCAGGCCGATTTTTTCTCTGATGTCTGGTTGTTATCCTGCGCCTTGAGCTCCGCTTTGCGTTTATTGGACATATCGTTACGGATCTGCGCGTGGCTGAGCAGGGCAAAGATAAAGGTCCCGCCGCAGATATTTCCCGCCAGGGTCGGCAGGGCGAACGGCCAGAAGAAATCACTCCAGTGAATGGTGCCGTTAAACACCAGATAGAGAATTTCCACGGAACCCACCACGATGTGGGTGGTATCTCCGAGAGCAATCAGCCAGGTCATTAAAATAATAACAAAAATTTTGGCCGATCCGGCTGCCGGAAACATCCACACCATGGTGGCGATAATCCAGCCGGAGATAATGGCGTTGGAGAACATCTCTATCGGCGTATTTTTCATGACGTCCATGCCGATTTTGACGAAAGCGTCACGCGTCTCCTCATCAAAAATAGGCATGTATTCAAATGCCCAGGCGGCAATACCGGTTCCGACCACGTTGCCCAACAACACCACGCCCCATAACCGCATCAGCAGGCCAAAATTGCCCCACGTCGGACTCTGCATCACCGGCAACACGGCGGTGACGGTGTTCTCGGTAAAAAGCTGCTGTCGCGCCATAATCACGATAATAAAGCCAAAGGTGTAGCCGAGGTTTTCCAGCAGGAAGCCCCCGGGGATCCCTTCCAGCTGAACGTGAAATATTCCCTTTGCCAGCAGCGAGGCGCCCATCGACAGGCCGGCGGCAATGGCGGACCAGAACAGCGCCATCGCGTCGCGTTCCATCTCCTTCTCACCGTCCTGGCGAATATGCTCATGGATCGCCATGGCGCGAGAAGGGAGGTGGTCTTCATCAACTTCTATTTCCTCGCCCCGCTGCTTCTCCTCGCTCTCCACTTCCAGTTCTTCGGTATTGCTGTCAATTTTCTCTTCTTTTAGCTCGTCCATTGCGGTGCTCCAGAGGTCAAACATGCTATTAAGCGTAGCGGCTTTTCCGTTATAGCCGGTGGGGATGCTCTGAAAATCTTTTGAAGGCAAAAAAGGCGATACATCCATTTTGTGGCACGGTTAAAATCCTCCCTCAACGAAAATTGCCAGCCAGGCTATTCTGAGATCATCAGGATGGTGATGCCTGCCCGCCATTGCGCCCATGGACATCAATAAACCTGCTGTTACAATCACCTGCATGTTTACAGACGGAGCGCATGTTCCGTTGCGGATGGCAATCAACGATGGCCATACTTAACAGGGAGAAAATTATGAAACTTCGGCTATCGGCGCTTGCGCTGGGCTCCACGCTGCTCGTGGGCTGTGCCAGCTCCGGGGAGCAGCAAGGGCGCTCCGATCCTTTCGAAGGATTTAACCGCTCCATGTACAGCTTCAACTATAACGTGTTGGATCCTTACGTACTGCGTCCGGTCGCGGTGGCATGGCGTGATTATGTTCCACAACCTGCCCGCAATGGTCTGAGTAATTTCACCAGCAACCTCGAAGAGCCAGCGGTAATGGCGAACTACTTCCTGCAGGGCGATCCCTACCAGGGGATGGTGCACTTTACGCGCTTCTTCCTGAATACCTTGTTAGGTATGGGCGGTTTGATTGACGTGGCGGGAATGGCGAATCCGAAACTGCAGCGTGTACAGCCGCACCGTTTCGGTAGCACCCTGGGTCATTATAATGTCGGCTACGGGCCATACCTGCAGCTGCCGTTCTATGGCAGCTTTACGCTGCGTGAGGATGGCGGCGATATGGTCGATACCCTCTATCCCGTGCTCTCCTGGCTGACCTGGCCGCTTTCGGTGGGCAAATGGACGGTAGAAGGGATCGAAACCCGCGCCCAGCTGCTGGATTCCGACGGGCTGCTGCGTCAGTCTTCCGATCCTTATATCCTGGTGCGTGAAGCCTACTTCCAGAACCACGACTTTATTGCCAATGGCGGCAAGCTGAAACCGGAAGAGAACCCCAACGCGAAGGCGATCGAGAACGAACTCTCCGAGATAGACGCGGAATAATAAAAAAGGTGAGCATAGCTCACCTTTTTTAATGTCTGCGCGAAATCAGAACGCGTAGTTAAAGTTCATGCCGTACAGCCAGGCTTTACCTTCAGACTTGAACTCATACGGGCCTTCGGTGAAGGAGACTTTCTGGCCGTGCATATAAGAGACGCCCAGGTCAACAGAGGCATCTTTGTTAAACGCGTAGGTTGTACCTGCGCTCAGCCAGAAACGGTCCTGATCCGGGATGGAGATAGAACGTTTGTCAGCCGGTACCGGGCTATCATCAAAGGCGACACCGGTACGGAATGTCCAGTTGTCATCCATGTAATAGGTGGTACCCAGCGCGATGCGGTATGCGTCGCGGAAACCTTCTTCTTTCTGGAACAAGGTCTGACCGTTGCTGTTGGTCGCTTTCAGCTCCTGGAACTGGCTCCAGCTGGTATAGGTCAGGCTATAGTGAACCGCCCACTGTGGTGCCACTTTGTTATAACCTGAAAGTTCCCACATTTCCGGCAGGTGCAGGCTCAGAGAGCCACCCGTTGTACGGCCATCTGTCCCCATCGGCAGGCCGAAAGAGCCAAGCAGCGGGTTATAGGCGGATGATAGGCTGCTCTTATAATCGCCGTCAAAGTCGACTTTGACTTCTGAACGGTAGGTCAGGCCGTAGCGGTTGTCTTTATCCAGTTCGTAAAGAAT
>DKMV01000218.1:8933-10634 GCA_002469605.1 Leclercia sp. UBA7405 | reverse complement strand
CCCACCCCAAAGTGCCATAACATGCTTCCTTTATTCGTTAGTTCCACCGGGCGGCGCTGCGCTCGCCCGGCCTGCGGTAATTCAATAAATAGTTACGCCAGAATACGCGTGCCGATCGGCGTGCCGTTAAACAGCGCCGGAAGCTGCTCCGCGTGACGCCAGGAGGCGATATCCACCGGGCGGCCCAGGGTGCGCGCCGCATCCAGCGCGGCGTTCACTTTCACAATCATGCCGTCGGTAATAATGCCTTGATCGATAAGCTGCTCGGCTTTGGCCGCCGTCATCTCGGCGATGCGCTGGCCTTTACCGTCCAGAATACCGCTCACGTCGGAGAGCAGGATCAGATCGGCACCCAGGGTCGCCGCCAGCGCCGTCGCCGCCTGATCGGCATTGACGTTCATCAGAGCACCCTCGTCGGTCACGCCAATGGAGCTAACCACCGGCAGGAAACCGCCGTTCAGCAGAGTGTTAATCAGCTCAGGCGAACCCGGCTGCGCCAGGCCCACGTGGCCAAGCTCTTCGTCGAGCTGGGTCACTTTCACGCTGTCGCCGTCGCCCAGGTAGAGGCCAACGGAGGCAATATGGTGCTTCTTCGCCCACGCCAGCAGCGTTTTGTTCGCCGTACCCGCCAGGGCACCGGTAATAATGTCGATCTGATCCGCAGGCGTTACGCGCAGGCCATTCTTTTTCTTTACCGGCAGGTTGAGCCCTTTCATCAGCTCATCCACCACGCAGCCGCCGCCGTGCACAATCACCAGCGGGCGCTGATGCGCTTCGCGGTAGTTAACCAGCGCGGTAAAAAGACGCTCCAGCGCCTCTTCGCTGTCCAGCAATACACCACCGAGTTTGATAATTAATGGATTCATCATCACACCTTAAATAAGAGACTGGGTTTCGGCGAAACCAAAGCGAATATTTGCGCACTGCATTGCCTGTGCGGCTGCGCCTTTCAGTAGGTTATCTTCTGCGGCAACCACGATCAGGTGCTCGCCCTGCACGGCAAAGCCAATGTCGCAGAACGGCAGGCCTACCACGTTTTTCAGCGCCGGCATGGCGTTGTCGTACAGGCGTACCAGCGGTTTAGCGGCATAGGCCTGGGTAAAGGTCTGTGCGACCTGCTCTTTGGTCACCCCAGGCTTCAGGCGGCAGGTGATGGTTTCGAGGATGCCGCGCGGGAAGCTGCCCAGATGCGGAGTAAAAATCACATCTGCTCCCAGGTGGGTGGCAATCTCAGGATGATGGCGGTGGTTGAATACGCCGTAGGGTTGCAGGCTCACTTCGCAGAAGCTGTTAGAGATAGCCGCTTTGCGCCCAGCCCCGCTCACGCCGCTGGTGGCGTTGATCACCGGCCACTGGCTAAGATCCAGCAGGCCCGCGTCGATCAACGGCTTCAGGGAGAGCTGCGCCGCCGTCGGGTAACAGCCCGGTACGGCGATCAGGTTCGCTTCTTTTAACTTATCTGCGCTCCACTCCGCCAGACCGTATACCGCTTTTTCAAGCAGCTCCGGGTGCTGATGGGTGAAGCCATAATATTTTTCATAGAACCCGGCATCGTTAACCCGGAACGCGCCGGAGAGATCGAACACCACGCAGCCCGCCGCTAAAAACTGCGGGGCCAGGTCGTGGCTGACTTCGTGCGCGGTGGCTAAAAAGACCAGATCCACGCCGTCGGTGAACTCGCTGATATCGGACATCGGCTGC
>DKMV01000218.1:3101-8817 GCA_002469605.1 Leclercia sp. UBA7405 | reverse complement strand
ATGTATTTTTATTCACATTTATTGCATGAATATTGATACTATCACGACCTAAGGTATGTCAACAATGAAAATGAATTTGCCACCCTTTATCGAGATTTACCGCGCCCTGATTGCCACGCCGTCTATCAGCGCAACGGAAGAAGCGCTGGATCAGAGCAATGAAGCTTTAATCAATCTGCTGGCAGGCTGGTTCAGCGATCTCGGCTTTAACGTGGAAGTTCAGCCCGTTCCCGGCACCCGCAAAAAATTTAACCTGCTGGCCAGCATTGGCCAGGGCGCCGGCGGCCTGCTGCTGGCCGGACATACCGATACCGTGCCCTTTGATGACGGCCGCTGGACCCGCGATCCCTTCACCCTGACCGAGCATGAAAACAAGCTCTACGGCCTGGGTACGGCAGACATGAAAGGCTTCTTTGCTTTTATTCTTGATGCTCTGCGTGACGTCGACGTGACCACCCTGAAAAAGCCGCTCTACATTCTGGCCACCGCCGATGAAGAGACCAGCATGGCGGGTGCACGCTACTTCTCCGAGAACACCGCCATTCGCCCGGATTGCGCCATTATCGGCGAGCCGACCTCCCTGCAGCCGATTCGCGCCCACAAGGGCCATATCTCTACTGCGGTACGGGTACTGGGCCAGTCGGGACACTCGAGCGATCCGGCACGCGGCGTAAACGCCATTGAACTGATGCACGACGCCATTGGCCGCATCATGGCTTTGCGTGACGACCTGAAAGCGCGTTACCACTACGAGGCCTTCACCGTGCCCTACCCGACGCTGAATCTGGGTAGCCTGCACGGTGGCGATGCCTCTAACCGCATTTGCGCCTGCTGCGAACTGCATATGGATATTCGTCCGCTGCCGGGCATGACCCTCAGCGATCTGGATGGCCTGCTCAACGAGGCGCTGGCTCCGGTAAGTGAACGCTGGCCGGGCCGCCTGACGGTGGCGGAGCTGCATCCACCGATCCCGGGCTATGAATGCCCGCCGGACCACCAGTTAGTACAGGTGGTAGAGAAACTGCTCGGGGAGAAAACCGACGTGGTGAACTACTGCACCGAAGCGCCTTTTATCCAGACCCTGTGCCCAACCCTGGTACTCGGACCAGGCTCGATTAACCAGGCCCACCAGCCGGATGAGTATCTGGAGACGCGCTTTATTAAGCCGACCCGCGAACTTATTTCCCAGGTTGTGCATCACTTCTGCTGGCATTAAAAACGCCCCCTCACCCTGACCCTCTCCCCAAAGGGGTGAGGGGAGTAAATCTCGCGATCTTAGTCACATTCTCATAAGCATCTCTTATCTGACACAAAGCGAATTAAATTTCGTAAATTGCCCCTGTTTATTCGTTTGCTGAACCGTTTTCGCAGCAATTGACGACGGGGGTTTTACGTGGCTTTATAAAAGGAGATGACAAAATAATGTCCGTCAGATTTCTGAAAGGGCATAACCAAAAATGATGGGGTGGCTGGGTTTTTATGAACGAACAATATTCCGCGTTGCGTAGTAATGTCAGTATGCTCGGCAAGGTGCTGGGCGATACCATCAAGGATGCCCTGGGCGAGAACATTCTCGACCGCGTTGAAACTATCCGTAAGCTGTCAAAATCGTCCCGTGCAGGAAACGAGGCTAATCGTCAGGAGCTGCTCACCACGCTGCAGAATCTTTCCAATGACGAACTGCTGCCCGTAGCACGTGCCTTCAGCCAGTTCCTGAACCTGGCCAATACCGCTGAGCAGTACCACAGCATTTCGCCAAATGGCGAAGCGGCCAGCAACCCGGAAGTCATTGCCCGTACGCTTCGAAAACTCAAAGACCAGCCCGATCTCAACGAAACGATCATCAAAAAAGCGGTGGAATCCCTCTCGCTGGAGCTGGTGCTCACCGCCCACCCGACCGAGATCACCCGCCGTACCCTGATCCACAAAATGGTGGAAGTAAACAACTGCCTGAAGCAGCTGGATAACAAAGATATCGCCGATTACGAACGCAACCAGCTGATGCGCCGCCTGCGCCAGCTGATTGCCCAGTCCTGGCATACGGATGAAATTCGTAAGCACCGCCCGAGCCCGGTTGATGAAGCCAAATGGGGCTTTGCCGTGGTTGAAAACAGCCTGTGGGAAGGGGTGCCAAACTACCTGCGCGAGCTGAACGAACAGCTGGAAGAGAACCTGGGCTACCGCCTGCCGGTGGACTTTGTGCCGGTGCGCTTCACCTCCTGGATGGGCGGCGACCGCGACGGCAACCCGAACGTCACCGCCGATATCACCCGCCATGTGCTGCTACTCAGCCGCTGGAAAGCGACCGATCTGTTCCTGAAAGATATTCAGGTGCTGATTTCCGAACTGTCGATGGTGGAAGCCACCCCGGAACTGCGCGAGCTGGCCGGCGAAGAGGGCGCCAGCGAGCCTTACCGCTATCTGATGAAAAAACTGCGTGGCCAGCTGCTGGCTACCCAGACCTGGCTGGAAGCCCGCCTGAAGGGCCAGCGCCTGCCGAAGCCAGAAGGGCTGCTGAGCCAGAACGAACAGCTGTGGGATCCCCTGTACGCCTGTTATAAATCGCTGCAGGCCTGCGGCATGGGCATCATCGCTAACGGCGAACTGCTCGATACCCTGCGCCGCGTGAAGTGTTTCGGCGTGCCGCTGGTGCGCATCGATGTGCGTCAGGAGAGCACCCGTCATACCGAAGCGCTGGGCGAGCTGACCCGCTATCTCGGCATCGGCGACTATGAAAGCTGGTCTGAAGCAGACAAACAGGCCTTCCTGATCCGCGAACTGAACTCCAAGCGTCCGCTGCTGCCGCGCAGCTGGGAGCCAAGCAACGAAACCCGCGAAGTGCTCAACACCTGTAAAGCGATCGTTGATGCGCCAAAAGGATCGGTGGCCGCCTATGTGATCTCCATGGCGAAGACCCCCTCCGACGTGCTGGGCGTGCATCTCCTGCTGAAAGAGGCGGGTATTGACTATGCCCTGCCGGTCGCGCCGCTGTTTGAAACCCTCGACGACCTGAACAACGCCAACGACGTCATGACCCAGCTGCTGAACATCGACTGGTATCGCGGCTTTATTCAGGGCAAACAGATGGTGATGATTGGCTATTCCGACTCCGCAAAAGATGCGGGCGTAATGGCCGCCTCCTGGGCGCAGTACCAGGCGCAGGATGCGCTGATCAAGACCTGTGAAAAAGCGGGGATCGAGCTGACCCTGTTCCACGGACGCGGCGGCTCAATCGGTCGCGGCGGCGCTCCGGCGCACGCGGCGCTGCTCTCTCAGCCTCCGGGCAGCCTGAAAGGCGGCCTGCGCGTTACTGAACAGGGCGAGATGATCCGCTTCAAGTATGGCCTGCCGGAAGTGACTATCAGCAGCCTGTCGCTCTACACCAGCGCTATCCTGGAGGCGAACCTGCTGCCGCCGCCGGAGCCGAAAGCCGACTGGTGCCGCATCATGGACGAGCTGTCCGATATCTCCTGCGATCTCTACCGCGGCTACGTGCGTGAAAACAAAGACTTCGTGCCCTATTTCCGTTCCGCCACGCCGGAGCAGGAGCTGGGTAAACTGCCGCTGGGCTCCCGTCCGGCCAAGCGTCGCCCGACCGGCGGCGTTGAGTCTCTGCGCGCTATTCCCTGGATTTTCGCCTGGACGCAAAACCGCCTGATGCTGCCAGCCTGGCTGGGCGCCGGTGCGGCGCTGCAAAAAGTGGTGGAAGACGGCAAGCAGAGCGAGCTGGAAACCATGTGCCGCGACTGGCCGTTCTTCTCTACCCGTCTGGGGATGCTGGAGATGGTCTACTCGAAAGCGGACCTGTGGCTGGCGGAATACTACGATCAGCGCCTGGTAAAACCGGAACTGTGGGCGTTGGGTAAAGAGCTGCGCGAGCTGCTGGAAGCGGATATCAAAGTGGTGCTGGATATCGCGAACGACTCCCATCTGATGGCGGATCTGCCGTGGATTGCCGAGTCCATCCAGCTGCGTAATATCTATACCGACCCGCTGAACGTGCTGCAGGCAGAGCTGCTGCACCGCTCCCGTCAGGCCGAGGAAGAGGGCGCCGAGCCCGATCCCCGCGTTGAGCAGGCGCTGATGGTGACCATCGCGGGCGTGGCGGCCGGCATGCGTAATACCGGTTAATCAACCACTTAGCTACCCGCGTGCTATTTTGCGCGGGTAGCCTGAAATATTTCTGTCATAAACAATTCGAATTCAATATATTCCTGCCTTCTTCTGGTCCCTTAAGCGTAACCGTTAAGCAAATCAGGCGATCTAAATCGCATTGCTTCAGGTTCCCTTAAGGTTTAGTCGCTACGTTTGGCGCTACGATTAAAGACAGGCTAACACTATGCACTCCTTAACTCCCCAGACTAAACCCGCGTTTAGCTGGAAAGCCCTGGGCTGGGCGCTCCTCTTCTTTTGGTTTTTCTCCACCTTACTCCAGGTCACCATCTGCATTAGCGGCTATAGCGGCACCAACGGTCTGCGCGACTCGCTGCTGTTCAGCTCCCTGTGGTTGATCCCGGTTATTTTATTCCCGAACCGTATCCGCCTGATTGCGGCGGTGATTGGCGTGGTGCTGTGGGCGACGTCGCTGGCGGCGCTGAGCTATTTCGTTATCTACGGGCAGGAGTTCTCGCAAAGCGTGCTGTTCGTGATGTTTGAGTCCAACGCCAACGAAGCCAGCGAATACCTGAGCCAGTACTTCAGCCTGAAGATTATCCTCGTCGCGCTGGTCTATACGGCCGTGGCTATTTTCCTCTGGACCCGCCTGCGCCCGATTTACGTTCCCTCGCCATGGCGCTGGCTGGTGCCTTTTGCGCTGCTGTATGGCCTGATCCTGCACCCGATTGTGGTGAACAGCGTTATCAACCATAAGCCGTTCGAGAAAACCCTCGACGGCCTGGCATCCCGCATGGAACCGGCGGCCCCGTGGCAGTTTATCTCCGGCTATTACCAGTATCGTCAGCAGCTGTCCTCCCTGAACAGTATGCTTAACAAGAACGATGCGCTTCCCCCGCTGGCGAACTTTAAAGACAGCTCGGGCGATGCGCCGCGCACCCTGGTGCTGGTTATTGGCGAATCCACCCAGCGCGGCCGCATGAGCCTGTACGGCTATCCGCGTGAAACCACGCCGGAGCTGGACGCCCTGCATAAAACCGATCCGGCCCTGACGGTGTTCAACAACGTGGTGACGTCACGCCCCTACACTATTGAGATCCTGCAGCAGGCGCTGACCTTTGCGAACGAAAAGAATCCGGACCTCTACCTGACCAAACCGTCGCTGATGAACATGATGAAGCAGGCCGGGTATAAGACCTTCTGGATCACCAACCAGCAGACGATGACCGCCCGCAACACCATGCTGACGGTCTTTTCTAAGCAGACCGACAAGCAGTTCTATATGAACCAGCAGCGCACCCAAAGCGCGCGCGAGTACGACACCAACGTGCTGGCGCCGTTTAAAGAGGTGATGGCGGATCCGGCACCGAAAAAGTTCATCATCGTGCATCTGCTCGGGACCCATATTAAGTACAAGTTCCGCTATCCGGAAAACCAGGGCTTCTTTGATGGCAAAACGGACGGTCTTCCGCCTGGCCTGAACCCGGACGAGCAGGAGTCGTATAACGATTACGACAACGCCAACCGCTACAACGACCGGGTCGTGGCCAGCCTGATTAAGGACTATAAAGCGACGGATCCGAACGGCTTCCTGCTCTACTTC
>DKMV01000218.1:2675-2919 GCA_002469605.1 Leclercia sp. UBA7405 | reverse complement strand
CCTGCTCTACTTCTCCGATCACGGGGAAGAGGTGTATGACACGCCGCCGCACAAGACCCAGGGGCGTAATGAGCTAAACCCTACCCGTCATATGTATACGGTGCCATTCCTGCTCTGGACCTCGCCAAAGTGGCAGGCCGCGCATCCGCGGGACTTCTCCGCCGACGTGGACCGCAAATACAGCAGCTCGGAGCTGATCCACACCTGGTCAGACTTAGCGGGCTTAAGCTACGACGGCTACGAT
>DKMV01000218.1:0-2632 GCA_002469605.1 Leclercia sp. UBA7405 | reverse complement strand
TGCGCGATTACCAGCCCGGAATTCAAACCGATGACGCGCTGGATTGGCAATCCGTATAAGAAAAATGCGCTGATTGACTACGACAGCCTGCCGTACGGTGAGCAGATCGGAAACCAGTAATAGCGACCAGGCCACCCACAAGGGTGGCTTTTTTTATTCTTCATCCCCTCCCCCGCAGATGATGTAGCGCAAAAACTGTTCAGCCTCCCGGCGGTAAGGTCAGTAAGACGTCAGGCATTACAACGCAATCTACAAGGGAGAAAGGCTATGGATCGTATTATTCAATCCCCGGGTAAGTACATTCAGGGCGCAGACGTGCTCGCCCGCATCGGCGACTACCTGAAACCGCTGGCTCCGCGCTGGCTGGTGGTTGGCGATAAGTTCGTTTTAGGCTTTGCTGAAGAGAGGCTGCGCCAGAGTTTTAAACAGGCCGCGCTCGAGGTTGAAATCGCCCCCTTTGGCGGCGAGTGCTCGCAAAATGAGATTGAACGACTGCGCAAACTGGCGCAAAGCGCTGACTGTCAGGCGGTGCTGGGCATCGGCGGCGGCAAAACCCTGGATACCGCCAAAGCGCTGGCCCACTTTATGGATCTGCCGGTGGCCATTGCCCCGACCATCGCCTCCACCGATGCTCCCTGCAGCGCCCTGTCCGTTATCTATACCGACGCGGGCGAATTCGAACGCTACCTGATGCTGCCGCACAATCCGAACATGGTGATTGTCGATACCCGCGTGGTCGCCGGGGCCCCGGCGCGGCTGCTGGCGGCCGGCATTGGCGATGCGCTGGCAACCTGGTTTGAGGCCCGCGCCTGTTCCCGCAGCGGCGCCACCACCATGGCGGGGGGTAAATGCACCCGCGCGGCGCTGGCGCTGGCCGAGCTCTGCTATAACACGCTGATTGAAGAGGGCGAAAAAGCGATGCTGGCGGCGGAGCAGCACGTAGTAACTCCGGCGCTTGAACACGTCATTGAAGCTAACACCTATCTGAGCGGCGTGGGCTTTGAAAGCGGTGGCCTCGCCGCCGCGCACGCCATCCACAAGGGCTTAACCGCCATTCCGGATGCGCACCGCTTCTACCATGGCGAGAAAGTGGCCTTTGGCACCCTCACCCAGCTGGTACTGGAAAACGCCCCGGTGGAGGAGATCGAAACCGTCGCCGCTCTCTGTCACAGCGTCGGCCTGCCCATTACCCTGGCGCAGCTGGATATTAAAGCCGATATTCCCGCCAAAATGCGCCTGGTGGCCGAAGCGGCCTGCGACAAAGGAGAAACCATCAACAATATGCCCGGCGGCGCCACGGCGGATCAGGTGTACGCCGCGCTGCTGGTGGCGGACCAGTACGGCCAGCGCTTCCTGTACGAGTGGGAGTAAGCCCTTAAAACAAAAATCCCCGCCGGAGCGGGGATTTTTTTGTGCGTTAACTTACAGCAGGTCGAAACGGTCAAGGTTCATCACCTTCACCCACGCCGCCACAAAGTCTTTCACAAACTTCTCGCGGCCATCCTCGCTGGCGTATACCTCTGCCAGCGCGCGCAGGATGGAGTTGGAGCCGAACACCAGGTCCGCACGCGTCGCCCGGTATTTCACCTCGCCGGTGAGGCGGTCGCGCCCTTCAAACAGCTCGGACGACTCGTCAGCGGCCTTCCATTCGTTACGCATATCCAGCAGGTTGACGAAGAAGTCGGTGCTGAGTACGCCAGGACGATCGGTAAAGACGCCGTTTTTGCTGCCGTCAAAGTTGGCCCCCAGCACGCGCAGGCCACCCACCAGCACCGTCATTTCCGGTGCCGTCAGCGTCAGCTGCTGGGCTTTGTCGATGAGCAGGGATTCGGTGGACGAGGCATCAAGCTCAGCGCGATAGTTACGGAAGCCGTCGGCGACCGGTTCCATCAGCCTGAAGGTCTCAACGTCCGTCTGATCCTGACGCGCATCGACGCGGCCCGGCGTAAAGGGTACCTGAATGTTAACGCCCGCTTCCTGCGCCGCTTTTTCAATGCCCACCACGCCTGCCAGCACGATGATATCGGCCAGCGAGGCTTTATGGGCCGATTTATAGATGCCTTCCAGCACCGGCAGCACGCGAGCGGCCGTGGCGTTCACATCCCAGCTGCGCTGAGGCGCCAGCGCCAGACGAGCGCCGTTGGCGCCGCCGCGCTTATCGCCGCCACGGAAGGTCGAAGCGGAGGCCCAGGCCACGGAGACCAGCTCGCTGACGGAGAGCCCGGAAGCGGCAATCTCCTCCTTCAGGCTTTGAATATCTTCCGCGGTCGGGTGGAAGAACGCCTGTGGCAGCGGATCCTGCCAAATCAGCTCTTCTCTTGGCACTTCCGGACCAAGGTAGCGGGAAACCGGCCCCATATCCCGATGCGTTAATTTAAACCACGCGCGGGCAAAGGCTTCGTTAAAGGCCTGCGGATCGTTCAGGAAGCGACGGGAGATTTTTTCAAATTCCGGGTCGAAGCGCAGGGTCAGGTCGGTCACCAGCATGGTCGGCTTGCGTTTCTTCGAAGGATCGAACGGGTCCGGCATGATCTCCGGCGCATCCACCGCTTCAAACTGGATCGCCCCGGCCGGGCTGCGGGTCTGCACCCACTCGTATTTAAACAGGTTCTCGAAGAAGTAGTTGCTCCAC
>DKMV01000220.1 GCA_002469605.1 Leclercia sp. UBA7405 | reverse complement strand
CCGCTGGTGATTGGCGTGGCGTTCGGCAACCTGCTGCAGGGCGTACCCTTTAACATCGACGAATATATGCGTCTCTACTACACCGGTAACTTCTTCCAGCTGCTGAACCCGTTTGGTCTGCTGGCGGGCGTGGTGAGCGTGGCGATGATTATTACTCAGGGCGCGACCTATCTGCAGATGCGTACCGTAGGTGAGCTGCACCTGCGTTCCCGCGCGACTGCTCAGGTTGCAGCGCTGGTAACCCTGGTCTGCTTCGCTCTGGCGGGTGTGTGGGTAATGTACGGTATCGATGGCTACGTGGTGACCTCGGCTATCAACCATACCGCGCCTTCTAATCCGCTGACCAAAGAAGTGGCGCGTGAGGCGGGAGCCTGGCTGGCGAACTTTAACAATATGCCAGCCCTGTGGGCGATCCCGGCGCTGGGCGTACTGCTGCCGCTGCTGACGGTACTGACCTCGCGCATGGAAAAAGGCGCGCTGGCGTTTGTGTTCTCCTCCCTGACGCTGGCCTGCATCATCCTGACTGCCGGTATTGCGATGTTCCCGTTCGTGATGCCATCCAGCACCATGATGAATGCGAGCCTGACCATGTGGGATGCCACCTCCAGCCAGATGACGCTGAACCTGATGACCTGGGTTGCTGCGGTGTTCGTCCCTATTATTCTGCTGTACACCAGCTGGTGTTACTGGAAAATGTTCGGACGCATCACCAAAGAACATATCGAAAGCAATACCCACTCAATGTACTAAGTAAGGAGCTGATTATGTGGTATTTCGCATGGATTTTAGGAACGCTCCTTGCCTGCGCGTTTGGTGTGATCACCGCCCTGGCGCTTGAGCATGTTGAAGCCTCCAAAGTCGGTGAAGAACAACAGTAATGAAAATTATCGCGATGCTGTATGCGGTAATGGACAAGCGCCCGTTACGGGCGCTTTCCTTAGTGATGGCATTAGTGCTGGCCGGGTGCATTTTCTGGGATCCGACCCGCATTGCTGCTAAGACCAGCAGTCTCGAAATCTGGCACGGTTTTCTTATCATGTGGGCGGTCTGCGCTGGCGTGATCCACGGCGTCGGTTTTCGTCCGAAAGCAATTCACTGGCAGGGCATTTTCTGCCCGCTGATTGCCGATCTGGTCCTGCTTGCTGCACTTATTTTCTTCTTTAATTGAATAAGAACCATCCGTTAAAATTATGGGCTTACCCTGGCCCATAAAAATTTACTCTCCGTTTACTTTCTCCCATTCCAAACCATCATTCCCGCGCGTATAGTAGCGAAGTTTGAAAGCGCTAACCTGAGGTTATGTTCTGTCCGTCAGCGCCATCCGTGAGCCATGACAGGGCACAACCTACTTGTATTACCGGGATGTAAAGTGAATACAACGCTGTTTCGATGGCCGGTTCGTGTCTATTACGAAGATACCGACGCCGGGGGTGTGGTTTACCACGCCAGCTACGTTGCTTTTTATGAACGAGCACGCACAGAGATGCTGCGCCATCACCACTTTAGCCAGCAGGTTTTGCTGGCGGAGCGAGTTGCCTTCGTGGTACGCAAGATGACGCTGGAGTATTTTGCCCCCGCCAGACTCGACGATATGCTCGAAGTCCAAACGGAAATAACTTCACTGCGCGGAACCTCAATGGTTTTCACGCAGCGGATCGTCAATGCAGAAAATACCGTACTAAATTCAGCAGAAGTACTGATTGTCTGTGTTGATCCAACCATAATGAAGCCTCGTGCGCTTCCTAAGTCCATTGTCGCGGAGTTTAAGCAGTGACTGACATGAACATCCTTGATTTGTTCCTGAAGGCCAGCCTTCTGGTTAAACTTATCATGTTGATTTTGATTGGTTTTTCTATCGCATCCTGGGCCATCATTATCCAGAGAACGCGTATTCTTAATGCGGCCGGGCGTGAAGCCGAAGCCTTTGAAGACAAGTTCTGGTCGGGGATAGAACTCTCTCGCCTGTATCAGGAGAGCCAGGGGCGCCGTGATAGCCTCTCCGGCTCGGAGCAAATTTTCTATAGCGGTTTTAAAGAGTTTGCCCGCCTGCATCGGGCCAACAACCATGCGCCAGAGGCGGTGGTTGAAGGGGCATCCCGCGCCATGCGTATCTCCATGAACCGTGAGCTGGAGACCCTGGAAACCCACATTCCTTTCCTTGGCACCGTCGGCTCCATCAGCCCCTATATCGGTCTTTTCGGTACCGTGTGGGG
Source organism: Leclercia sp. UBA7405 (assembly GCA_002469605.1). Lineage (GTDB taxonomy): Bacteria > Pseudomonadota > Gammaproteobacteria > Enterobacterales > Enterobacteriaceae > Enterobacter. The sequence continues at coordinate 3,210 of DKMV01000220.1, read as the reverse complement.
GATTATGCACGCCTTTATCGCGCTGGGCGCGGTTAAACAGGCCACGCTGCAGATGGTGGCACCGGGTATCGCCGAAGCGCTGATCGCTACCGCGATCGGCCTGTTTGCGGCCATCCCGGCGGTTATGGCTTACAACCGTCTGAACCAGCGCGTGAACAAACTGGAACTGAATTACGACAACTTTATGGAAGAGTTCACCGCGATTCTGCACCGTCAGGCGTTTACCAGCACCGAGAGCAACAAGGGGTAAACCATGGCCAGACAGCGTGGACGAGGTCGTCGCGAGCTCAAGTCCGAAATCAACATTGTACCGCTGCTGGACGTGCTGCTGGTGCTGCTGCTTATCTTTATGGCGACAGCACCTATCATCACCCAGAGCGTAGAAGTTGATCTGCCGGATGCGACAGAGTCGCAGGCTGTAAGCACCAATGATGATCCACCGGTCATTATTGAGGTGTCAGGGGTTGGGCAATACAGCGTGGTGGTAGAAAAAGATCGTATGGATCAGCTGCCGCCGGAACAGGTTATTGCCGAAGCACAACGCCGCCTGCAGTCAAATCCGAAAACGGTCTTCTTAATCGGTGGCGCGAAAGACGTGCCTTACGATGAAATCATTAAAGCGCTGAATCTCCTGCATAGCGCAGGCGTTAAGTCGGTCGGCTTGATGACGCAGCCTATTTGATCATCTGCGTACACAAAAGAGTTTTTGGGAACCAATAGTGTCAAAGGCAACCGAACAAAACGATAAGCTTAAACGGGCGATAATTATCTCGGCGGTGCTGCATGTCATTCTTTTTGCAGCGCTGATCTGGAGTTCGTTCGATGAGCATATAGATGCATCAGGCGGCGGTGGCGGATCTTCCATTGATGCGGTGATGGTGGATCCCGGCGCAGTAGTGCAGAACTATAACCGTCAGCAACAGCAGCAGGCGAGTGCCAAACGTGCGGAAGAGCAGCGCGAGAAGCAGGCGCAGCAGCAGGCGGAAGAGTTACGCGAAAAGCAGGCTGCCGAGCAGCAGCGCCTGAAAGAGCTTGAAAAAGAGCGTCTGCAGGCGCAGGAAGCGGCGAAAGAGCAGGCGGAACAGCAGAAACAGGCTGAAGAGGCGGCGAAAAAAGCGCAGGAGCAGCAGAAGCAGGCAGAAGAGGCGGCAGCGAAAGCCGCAGCCGATGCGAAAGCCAAAGCGGATGCTCAGGCGAAAGAGGCCGCCGAAGCCGCGAAGAAAGCCGCTGCCGACGCCCAGAAAAAAGCCGAAGCAGAGGCCGCTAAAGCCGCTGCGGATGCAAAGAAAAAAGTAGAAGCAGAAGCCGCTAAAAAAGCGGCGGCGGACGCCCAGAAGAAAGCCGAGGCCGAGGCCGCGAAGAAAGCTGCTGAAGACGCGGAGAAAAAAGCCGCCGCCGATGCAGCCAAAAAAGCGGCTGCTGCCGAGAAGGCCGCTGCCGCTGAGAAAGCCGCAGCAGAAAAAGCCGCCGCTGCCAAGAAAGCCGCCGCCGAAAAAGCGGCTGCAGATAAGAAAGCGGCTGCCGATAAAGCTGCGGCGGATAAAGCTGCCGCTGCGAAAGCCGCAGCAGCCAAAAAAGCCGCCGCTGAAAAAGCAGCAGCTTCGGATGTTGACGACCTGTTTGGCGACCTGAGTTCAGGTAAGAATGCGCCGAAAACGGGGGGCGGTGCCAAAGGTAACGGACAGCCTGCGAAAGATAGTGGTACTTCGGGTGCCAATGGCGGCGCGACGGGGGCGGATATCAGCGCCTACGCCAAGCAGATTCAGGTGGCGATCCAAAGCCGCCTGTTTGATGCGGGCCTCTATCAGGGGAAACAGTGCGTCCTGCATATCAATCTGGGGCCGGACGGAACCCTGAAAAGCGTGACCTCGGAAGGTGGCGATCCGGCACTTTGCCAGGCCGCACTGGCCGCCGCACGCTCGGCAAATATTCCTAAACCGCCGAGCCAGGCTGTTTATGAAAAGATAAAAGATGCCAAACTAGACTTTAAGCTGTAATCCACTCTTCTAACGAAAGTGCGGAAAACAGTCTATTGTCGTAACCAGGCATTCGTAGTTTTGTCTATTTGGGTTTGTTAACATTCTGCTAAATTATCGCGGGTAAGGTTACCCAGGTAAGGGAGATATGATGAAGCAGGCATTACGTGTAGCATTTAGTTTTTTAATGCTGTGGGCAGCGGTTCTGCACGCAGAAGTACGTATCGAGATCACCCAGGGGGTGGACTCGGCGCGTCCGATTGGCGTTGTTCCGTTCCAGTGGGCGGGCCCGGGCTCCGCGCCTGAGGACATCGGCGGCATCGTTGCGGCCGACCTGCGTAACAGCGGTAAATTCAACCCGTTAGATCGTTCTCGTCTGCCGCAGCAGCCGGGCACCGCGCAGGAAGTTCAGCCTGCCGCGTGGTCTGCGCTGGGTATCGATGCGGTGGTTGTGGGCCAGGTGACCCCGAGCGCGGATGGCGGCTATAACGTCGCTTACCAGCTGGTGGATACCGGTGGCGCACCGGGTACCGTTCTGGCTCAGAACACCTACAAGGTGAATAAGCAGTGGCTGCGCTATGCGGGCCACACGGCGAGTGACGAAGTGTTCGAAAAGCTCACCGGCATCAAAGGGGCATTCCGTACCCGTATCGCCTACGTGGTGCAGACCAACGGCGGTCAGTTCCCGTATGAGCTGCGCGTCTCTGACTACGATGGTTACAACCAGTTCACCGTACACCGTTCACCGCAGCCGCTGATGTCACCGGCCTGGTCTCCGGACGGCTCTAAGCTGGCGTACGTGACCTTCGAAAGCGGCCGTTCTGCGCTGGTTATCCAGACGCTCTCTAACGGCGCGGTGCGTCAGGTTGCCTCCTTCCCGCGTCACAACGGGGCACCGGCATTCTCTCCGGATGGGACTAAACTGGCGTTTGCCCTGTCGAAAACCGGTAGCCTGAACCTGTACGTCATGGATATCGGCTCCGGTCAGATCCGTCAGGTCACCGACGGTCGTAGCAACAACACCGAACCAACCTGGTTCCCGGACAGCCAGAACCTGGCCTTTACCTCTGACCAGGCCGGTCGTCCGCAGGTGTACAAAGTCAATATTAACGGCGGTGCTCCGCAGCGTATCACCTGGGAAGGCTCTCAGAACCAGGATGCGGACGTGAGCAGCGATGGTAAAACTATGGTAATGGTAAGCTCGGCCGGCGGTCAGCAGCACATTGCCAAACAA
>DKMV01000091.1:1338-2614 GCA_002469605.1 Leclercia sp. UBA7405 | reverse complement strand
AGCGAGCTTACCCCGTTTGCTCCCGGCGCCGACGATCTGGCCCTACTGCTGTACACCTCTGGCTCTACCGGTATCCCGAAAGGGGTGCGCCTGACCCACGCCAGCCACCGCTGGGTGGTGGAAACCCGTCTCGCCCGCCGGGAGCTTAACGATGAACGGGTGCTGATTGCCGCCCCTTTCTACCATATGAACGCCCTGGCGCTGGCGTTGCTGACCCTGGCAAGCCACGTCTCCACCGTGCTGCTACCGCAGTTTGACGCCCGGCAATACATTCAGGCGGTGGATCGCTACCGCTGTAGCTGGCTTACCGCCGTGCCGCCGATGCTGGCGATGATGCTGCGGGAAAAGGACCTGCTCGCCGAAAGCGACCTCTCCTGCGTGCGGGCGATCCGCATGGGGTCGGCCCCGGTGAGCGACAGCCTGTATCATGCCCTGCGCCTGTGGCTGCCACGGGCGCGCATTATTAACGCCTACGGCACCACCGAAGGCGGCCCGGTGGTCTTTGGCCCGCACCCGCAGGGGCTGCCCGCCCCCGCGGGTTCGCCGGGCTATCCCCACGCCGGAGTTAGCCTGCGCCTGCGCAACGCCGCCGGCGAGCTTAGCGATGAAGGGGTGCTGGAAATGCACAGCCCGGCGCTGATGCAGGGTTATCATCAGCGCCCCGACGCCTGGCCTTTTACCGCCGACGGGTATTACGTTACCGGCGACGTTTTTCGCCGGGATGAAGAGGGTTTTTACTGGTTTGTTGGCCGCCACGACGACATGTTTGTCTGCGGCGGCGAGAACGTGTGGCCAGGGGAGGTGGAAAAACTACTTGAACGCCATCCGCAGGTGCAGCAGGCCTGCGTGGTGCCGGTGCCCGACGACATCAAAGGCCAGAAGCCGGTGGCCTGGGTGATCGCCCGACCGGGCGAACTGCCTGACCCGGAGAGTCTGAAAAGCTGGACCCTCGAACAGGGCCCGGCCTACCTGCACCCGCGCCATATCTGGCTGACCGACCGCTTCCCGCTGGCCGGGACCAACAAGGTCGATCGTCGGGCTTTGCAGCAGGAGGCGCTGGTGCGCCTGGGCACAGTGATAAAGCCCGCATAATTAAAGCGTTATCCTTAACTCAGGTCATTTTGAACAGGGTATAATCGCGGCCTGAATCAAGGACAAGGCAAGAAAATGACCGATTTAAGCAGCGCCTTTCTACAACGGCTGGATACCCTGCCACCGGAGGCGATCCCGGAGGCAAACTTCTTCAGCGCAGGCGGATCGGGGTATCTTGAAAACC
>DKMV01000091.1:539-1301 GCA_002469605.1 Leclercia sp. UBA7405 | reverse complement strand
CACCTCCGACCTGCTGGCCCTTTTTATGGGCGGCCACGCCGCTATCCCGCCGTGGCTACTCAGGGCGCTGATAACCTGTCTGCATATCGACAGCGATGCCAACGAGCTGGACACTACCACCCTGACCGTTATCCGGGAAGAGAGAACCGCTGGCGGTAAGTATCTCGACCTGCTGATCCATCATCAGGATTTTATTATCGGGGTTGAGCACAAGACATTCTCACCGCTGGATAACCCTCTCGAGGCCTATCAGCAACATCTGGAGAGCTACCGGGATAATGACCAGAATATCTACACCTGCATTCTGAAGCCCGACGCTAATCGCTGCCAGCCCCAGCAGGGCTGGCCCATTGTGAACTATTCCGAGCTGGTCAACACGGCCCGCGATCGGATGGGGCGCGATCATGCCGCTGTTCCCTTCAGCAAATGGCACGTTTTCTACACCGAGTTTTTAAACCATCTTTATACCCTGAGCGGAAAGGAGCCTACCCGGATCATGAATAGCGAAAAACAGACCTTCGTGACGGAGAATTTCCAGCAGCTGCTGAAAGCCAGCGCCCTGCTGGCCGAATTTGAAACGGCAATGACCGAGACCGCAAAGCTGACGATGGCGGAGATTTTCCCGGATAAGCACTGCAAACATCGGGTAAATAACTGGGATGGCGGCTATAAGGCCATTCATCTTTATCCGGAAGGCTGGGGAAACGAAACCTCCTGGGTCACGCTGGTCTATTACCCGGCCGATGGCGGCCAGACCATGAA
>DKMV01000091.1:0-440 GCA_002469605.1 Leclercia sp. UBA7405 | reverse complement strand
CCCGGAGGTGGCGGCGCTTTATCGCTACCTACAAGAGAACCGCCACTCCCCGCTGTTGTTACCCGCCGCCAACAAAGCGGAAGACTGGTCTGAACTCTCCCGTAACGGCAAAGTATTGACTCTCTCTTACGGTACGCCAGAGGGCACCCTGGAGGAGGCCCTGCGGCTACTCAAAGAAATGGCGTTGTTGCTTGAGGACGTACTGGTCAGTAAGTCTCTGCGCTATCAGCTGGCGTAAGAAACGTTGCTGGCCGCACGATCAGGCCGTTACCACCGTTATCCCCTTCGCCGCCACCGCCTTCAACCAGGCGCTGTCGGTATCAGCTTCCACCACCAGGGTATTGATAAGCGACAGGGGGCCGATCTGGAACGGCGAGGCGCTATTGATCTTCTCCGGCGAGCCCAGCACCACCGTTTCGGCGGCTCTGCCGGAAAATGCA
>DKMV01000290.1 GCA_002469605.1 Leclercia sp. UBA7405 | reverse complement strand
GTGGGATCTCGATCCGCGCGACCTGATGGGCGACGACGCCGACAACTATGTGAAGGTGCCGGATACGCTGGACGTCTGGTTCGACTCCGGCTCTACCAGCTATGCCGTCGTCGACGCGCGTCCGGAATTTGGCGGCCATTCTGCCGACATGTATCTGGAAGGTTCCGACCAGCATCGCGGCTGGTTTATGTCATCGCTGATGATCTCTACCGCGATGAAGGGCAAAGCGCCTTATCGTCAGGTTCTGACGCACGGGTTTACCGTGGATGGTCAGGGTCGCAAGATGTCGAAGTCGATCGGCAACACGGTAGCGCCGCAGGATGTGATGGATAAGCTTGGCGCGGACATTCTGCGTCTGTGGGTCGCCTCTACCGACTATTCCGGCGAGATGGCGGTCTCCGACGAGATCCTGAAACGCTCCGCCGACGCCTATCGTCGTATCCGTAACACCGCGCGCTTCCTGCTGGCGAACCTCAACGGCTTCGATCCGGCGAAAGATATGGTGAAACCGGAAGAGATGGTGGTGCTGGATCGCTGGGCGGTTGGCTGTGCGAAAGCGGCGCAGGATGACATCATTAAAGCCTATGACTCCTACGACTTCCACGAAGTGGTGCAGCGCCTGATGCGCTTCTGCTCCGTGGAGATGGGCTCGTTCTACCTCGACATCATTAAAGACCGCCAGTACACCGCGAAAGCAGACAGCGTGGCGCGTCGCAGCTGCCAGACTGCCCTGTATCACATCGCAGAAGCGCTGGTACGCTGGATGGCGCCGATCATGTCCTTCACCGCAGATGAAATCTGGGGCTACCTGCCGGGCGAACGCGAGCAGTATGTCTTCACCGGCGAGTGGTACCAGGGGCTGTTTGGTCTGGGCGAAACCGAGCCGATGAACGATGCTTTCTGGGAAGAACTGCTGAAAGTGCGCGGCGAAGTGAACAAGGTGATCGAGCAGGCACGTGCGGACAAAAAAGTGGGCGGCTCTCTGGAAGCGGCAGTAACGCTGTACGCGGAACCAGAACTGGCGGCGAAGCTGACCGCGCTGGGGGATGAATTACGATTTGTCCTGTTGACCTCAGGTGCGAATGTTGCAGATTATGCCGGTGCTTCTGCCGATGCCCAGCAGAGCGAACTGCTCAAAGGGCTGAAAGTGGCGCTGAGCAAAGCCGAAGGTGAGAAGTGCCCGCGCTGCTGGCACTACACCACGGATGTCGGCAAGGTGGCGGAACACGCAGAAATTTGCGGACGCTGTGTGAGCAACGTCGCCGGTGATGGCGAAAAACGTAAGTTTGCCTGATGAGTAAATCTCTTGGTTCAACCGGCCTGCGCTGGCTGTGGCTGGTAGTGGTTGTACTGATTATCGATCTGGGCAGCAAGTTCCTGATCCTCCAGAATTTTGCTCTGGGGGATACGGTGCCGCTGTTCCCGTCGCTTAATCTGCATTATGCGCGCAATTATGGCGCGGCTTTTAGCTTCCTCGCCGACAGCGGCGGCTGGCAGCGCTGGTTCTTCGCGGGTATCGCTCTCGGTATCAGCGTGGTGCTGGCGGTGCTGATGTACCGCGCTAAAGCGACGCAGAAGCTAAACAATATCGCCTACGCGCTGATCATTGGCGGCGCGCTGGGTAACCTGTTCGATCGCCTGTGGCACGGCTTTGTGGTCGATATGATCGACTTCTACGTCGGCGACTGGCATTTCGCGACCTTTAACCTGGCCGACAGCGCGATTTGCGTTGGCGCAGCGTTAATTGTGCTGGAAGGCTTCTTGCCAAAACCGGCAGCGAAAGAGCAGGTGTAATAAAACCCGCCCGGTGGCGCTGCGCCACCGGGCAATATTAGCGAGCAACTGGCATGTCTAAATCCGTTCAGAGCAACAGCGCGATACTGGTTCACTTCACCCTGAAACTTGATGATGGCTCTACGGCTGAATCTACCCGTAATAACGGCAAGCCGGCGCTGTTTCGCCTTGGCGACACCTCCCTCTCTGAAGGGCTGGAGCAGCAGCTGCTGGGGCTAAAAGAGGGCGAGAAGAAAGCCTTTTCTCTGGAGCCGGACGCGGCGTTTGGCGTGCCATCCCCCGATCTGATCCAGTATTTCTCCCGCCGTGAGTTTATGGATGCGGGCGAGCCTGAAATCGGGGCCATTATGCTCTTTACCGCAATGGATGGCAGCGAAATGCCTGGCGTGATCCGTGAAGTTAACGGCGATTCCATCACCGTTGATTTTAACCATCCCCTTGCCGGGCGTACCGTCCATTTTGATATCGAAGTGCTGGAGATTGACCCGGCGCTGGAGGGTGTAAATGCAGATCCTGTTGGCTAACCCGCGCGGCTTCTGCGCCGGTGTAGACCGCGCTATCAGCATTGTTGAAAACGCGCTGGAGATTTATGGCGCGCCTATTTATGTGCGTCATGAAGTGGTGCATAACCGCTACGTGGTGGATAGCCTGCGCGAGCGCGGGGCGATCTTTATCGAGCAGATTAGCGAAGTGCCTGACGGCGCTATCCTTATCTTCTCCGCCCACGGCGTTTCTCAGGCGGTGCGTAACGAAGCCAAAAACCGTGACCTGACCGTATTCGACGCCACCTGTCCGTTAGTGACTAAAGTGCATATGGAAGTGGCCCGCGCCAGTCGTCGCGGTGAAGAGTCGATTCTGATTGGCCATGCTGGTCACCCGGAAGTGGAAGGTACCATGGGCCAGTACAGCAACCCGGAAGGGGGAATGTACCTGGTGGAGTCGCCGGAAGATGTGCTGACGCTGAACGTCAAAAACGACGCAAAGCTGTCGTTTATGACCCAGACCACCCTCTCCGTGGACGATACCTCCGATGTGATTGATGCCCTGCGCAGCCGCTTCCCGAAAATTGTCGGGCCGCGTAAAGATGACATCTGCTACGCCACCACCAATCGCCAGGAAGCAGTACGTGCGCTGGCCGAACAGGCGGATGTGGTGCTGGTTGTCGGCTCGAAAAACTCCTCTAACTCCAACCGCCTGGCCGAGCTGGCACAGCGGATGGGGAAAGCGGCCTACCTGATTGATGATGCGTCAGACATTCAGGAAGAGTGGGTGAAAACGGCGGCCTGCGTTGGCGTGACCGCCGGCGCCTCCGCACCGGATATCCTGGTGCAGAACGTTATCGTTCGCCTGCAGCAGCTGGGCGGCGGCGAGGCGGTGCCGCTTGAAGGGCGCGAAGAGAATATCGTCTTCGAAGTGCCAAAAGAGCTGCGTATCGACGCGCGCGAAGTACAGTAAGCCTCTTCTGGCCTGTGAAATGCCGACACTCAGGTGTCGGCATTTTTTTTGCCGATTACCTGTGATTAACCCGACAAAACCTCCTCGCCTGGCTTCAGATTAATCGTTTAATCTGCCACCCTTGCCCTGTTGTTCTCCTCGGGCCGGAGACTGACATGAAACCAGATATTATTATGCCGCCCCAGCTGGCATGGGCAACGGGCGCGCTTGCGGGTGGAACGCTGGTGCGTAAAACCACCTCTATGGAACAGCTTGTCGACGTGTTTGCCGATCGCGAGGCCTGGCTTCTGCATGAGCCAACGCGCGGCGTATACGACGTGGCAATGATTGCCTCTGCGCCGGAAGAGGGGGCGCTGTATGTTGGCGTGACGCACCTGCGCGCGGGCAGGGTAGGGCGCGAATTTTTTATGACCCGCGGCCATTTCCACCAGCGCCGGGAACAGGGTGAAGTCTATTTTGGCCTGTGCGGCAGCGGCCTGCTGCTGCTTCAGACGGAGCAGGGAGACGCGCGGCTGGAGCGCGTTGCCCCCGGCTCCGTGCATATCATCCCGCCTTTTACCGCCCACCGGCTGATTAATACCGGCAGCGAAACCCTCTCTTCTCTGGCGGTCTGGCCCAGCGTGGCGGGTCACGATTACGCGGCGCTGGCGAACGGCTTTGCCCTGCGGGTGTTTGCCGCTGATGACGATGCTCAGGGCTATGAGGTGTGCTATGGCTAATTACGGACTGGATATGACCATTACCCATCAGCCTCTCGGCTTTAGCTACGGCGATGACGTTACCGGGCCGATGCCGGAAATTCGCACCCTGGATCAGATCCGCCCGTCACTGCGTAATCCTGACTGCGAAGGGCCGGAGCAGGTTTACGCCATCGCGATGGACGTTGCGCGGCTGGCAGATCGGGAAGAGCTGGAAAAGCGGATGCTGCTGTTTGGCGTGGTCACGTACGCTGCGGGGACGCTGGGCGAGGAGCCGGTGCGCAGCCAGGGGCATGTACACCGCATCAGCGCCCACAGCGGCTGGTCGCCGCCGGAGCTATATGAGATCTGGCAGGGCAAAGGGATTATCTACATGCAGGAGCACGTTGAGAACGATCCTGGCCGCTGCTTTGCGGTGCTGGCGGGGCCGGGAGATAAAGTGCTGGTCCCGCCGGGATGGGGGCACGCAACGATTTCCGCGTCGCCGGAGGAGCCCTTGACCTTTGGCGCATGGTGCGATCGTGAATATGGCTTTGAGTATGAGGCCGTGCGCGCCCGTAAGGGGCTGGCCTGGTATCCGCTGGTGCAGGGGCCGCATATTATCTGGCAGCATAATAAGCATTACATGCCGGGCAGGTTGCAGCTGATTACGCCGCGCCGCTATCGCGAGTTCGGCATTACCGATGCGCCGCTCTACCAGCAGTTTATTGAGGATCCCGCCCGTTTTCAGTTCATCTCCCGCCCGGACAAAGTGGCAGAGTTATGGCGCAACTTCCAGCCATAAAATAAGCCGGGGCATCGCCCCGGCTCGCTTAACCGGCAAACAGACCGGACGCCACGCCAAGCGCGGCCAGCACCAGCAGTAACAGCATCGCTTTAACCGGCGAAACGCCTTTTTTCGCCATCAGATACCAGGTGCCAAGCACCACGACCAGCGGCATCAGCTGCGGGAAGATCCCGTCGAGCATCTGCTGAACGTGAATGTTCACTCCGTCTTTGGTGATGAACTCCAGCCCGGTACCCAGCTTCACGTAGCTTGCCGCCACGCCGCCCATTACAAATACGCCCAGCAGCGAGAGCGCTTCGCGCAGGCGGGCGGATTTACTGCTGACCAGCATCTCCACCGAGCCGGAGCCCATCTGGTAGCCTTTAAGAAACAGGAACCAGGATCCGGGGAGGATAATGGCCATCCAGGCAACGGTGTAAAACAGCGGGCCGAGAATATTGCCCCCCGCCGCCAGCGCCATCCCGATACTCAGCAGGATCGGGATCAGCATGCCCGGGATCATTGAGTCGCCAATCCCGGCAATCGGCCCCATCAGGCCAACCTTCAGGGTATTGATGGTTTCGCCGTCGATGGGCTCACCGTTAGCTTTTTTCTCTTCCAGCCCCAGCGCCATCCCGTTCACGATCGCGCCAATCTGCGGTTCCGTGTTGTAGAAAGAGGCGTGACGGCGCAGCATTTCGGTGCGCTCTGTTTTATCCGGATAGAGCTTTTTCGCCACCGGCAGCATGCTCAGGCAAAAGCCGAACGACTCCAGGCGCTCAAAGCTCATCGACGACAGATTGTGCATCATCCATGCCCGCCAGCAGCGGCGCAGATCCTTACGGGTGAGTTTACGCTCTTCCATCAGAATTCATCCTCATCATCCTGAGTCGGCCTTGCGGCGACAGCCTGCGGCGGCTCCGGTTTGTAGTTGTAATGAATAAGCGCCAGCAGCGCGCCGACAATAACCAGCGCCACCATGTTCAGCTTCAGAAAGACGATGCAGACGAAGCCAACCAGGAAGTAAATGAGCATGGTGTAGCTTTTGATTATCTGCTTTAACAGGATGGCAATGCCTACGGCAGGCAATATGCCGCCCAGCACGTTCATGGTCGACAGCACAATCCGCGGCAGGCTATCCATAAAGCTGCTGATGTACTGGGCGCCAAAATAGACGGCGATGAAGGTAGGAACAAAGCGCAGTATAAAGCTCATCACCTGCGGCCAGATGGCGCTGTTAAAGTAGATCCCCCGTTCGTCACCGCGATCCAGCGCGACATCGGCTCTGTGGTTCCAGTAGGAGTTCAGAACCAGCATCGCGTTAAATAAGACGGTTCCGGCGATGCCGATGGTCGCCGCCAGCGCAACTGCGACCTCCGGGCCTTTACCGGAAAGGATGCCAAGGGCTATCGCAGGCCAGGCCACGAAGTTTAAATCCGCCGGCATTGAGCCGCCCGGCGTTACCATCGCGATATAAACCGCCTGCACCGCGACGCCAATCATGATGCCGGTTTTGACGTCGCCGAGGATAAGCCCGACCAGCATGCCGGAGACGAGCGGCCGGGAGAGGAGATACCAGCCGCCGGTCAGGCCAAACAGCCAGGGGCTACCGAGCGCCCCCAGATAGCAAAAAAGGCCGATTAATGATGCTTCAACGATCATCTCTGGCTCCTTATCTTATTTTTTGTTTAGCGTCCTGCCAGCTATAGAAACCGGCATCCGGCACCAGGCGAAACTCAATCGCATGGCCCAGACCGGCAAGCCACTCAAAGGCAGCGGCCTCCTCGGGGGTGACGGACTGATTAGGCCCGATGGTGGTGGTGTTGGCGCGAGCGCTCATTGGCCCGACATTTATTTTCCCGTTGCTGTTTTTCAGGCTTATCCCCGCCTGTTCAAGGCGTTGTAGCGTGACCGGCGATTTGCCAATCACAAAATAGCGTTTTTCGCTGGCGATCACTTTCGGCAGCTTCTCAATGGCCGTGGCGGTATCAAACAGCCACACTTTGGTGTCTGACACGGCACCTTTCATCACCGAGGAAAGAAGCGGGTCCGCCGCAACGGCATCGTCAATGGCAACAATACCGTCGCAGGGGAGTTCTTTAGCCCAGCGCGTGACGAGCTGTCCGTGGATCACCCTGTCGTCAATGCGTACGAAAGAAATAGTCATAGCGGTCTCCTTAAAAATCGTCTGTCTGCACGTTCGTCACAGGCCTGGCCTGGATGAGCGTGGGAAAAGTAAGTTCAAGAAGCTCTGCCGCGGCCAGATGCACATCGTCCAGTCCGGCGACCTCATCGGTTTGCAGTAGCATCGGGAAATTCACCCCCGCCACCACGGCGACCGGCGGCTGGGTTAACGGATTAAACGCGGCTTCGCAGGCGACATTCCACGGCGTGCCGCTCTGCATGTCGCACAGCACCAGCACGCCGCTGGCACCTGCGCTGGCCTGTGCCAGCGCGGCGGCAAATTCATGGCGAAAGCCCTCAATCCCCGCCTCTCCGGTCAGGCAAACGGCACGTACGTTTGGTAGCTCGCCATACACCATCTGTCCGCTCTGCAGCAGCGCGGCGGCCAGCGGGCCATGGGTGGCAACGATAAACTGGATCATGCTTACCCCCTTACCCAGGCTTTAACGGTGGCTAACTGCTGGCCGATGCCTTTACCCCACGGCGAAATACGGTATTCGCCCACGGCGGCCGGCACGATAAAGGTTTCGGCGTAATGCACCACGAAGGAGTCAAACGCGTCGGTGGGGCTCTCCACCAGCGCCTGTTCCCCCTCAACCAGATTAAGTACGTTCACGCCGCCTTCCGTGTTGTGCAGGACGGGTTTATTGAGCCAGTGGCGCCGGGTTTCAATAAATTCGCGCTCGTGCAGGCCGGTACGTTCTTCGCGCCAGCCTTCGCCTTCGCTGACGGGCTCAAACTGGTTCACAAGATGTTCATGCACCCAGCGGGTATCGCGCTGCCAGTCAACCACCTGCTCGCCATGCTCAAGGTGAACAGGGCGGGGCAGGCCGTCCATGCCGAGGCGGCCCCAGTCCCAGAGTTTGAAGGTAAAAATGTAAGGGGTGGCGCTGATCTCCAGCACCATGGTGCCGGAACCGGAGCAGTGAACCGTCCCGGCGGGGATCAGGAAGTGATCGTGCTTATGTGCCGGGATCTTGTTCACAAAGCGGGCGTCATCAAAGGGTTTCTCGCCCCGTGCGGCGCGTCTGAGATCGTCAAACATCGCCTGTGGCTCGGTGCCGGTTTGGGTACCGAGATATACCACCGCGTCGGGTTCGGCCTCCAGAATGTAGTAACTCTCATCCTGGGTGTAGTGCATCCCGAACTGCTGCTGGATGTACTCCGTTACCGGGTGAACCTGAAAGCTCAGGTTCTGCCCGCCGATGGTATCGAGGAAATCAAAACGAATCGGGAATTCCGCGCCAAACCGGGCGTGAACTTTTTCGCCCAATAGCGCGCGCGGCTGCAGCAGAACCAGGTTTTGGGAGGGGATCTCGATCCGCACTGTGCCAAAACGCAGGAACAGGCTGTTTTCCTCGGGCACGCAATCAAAACACCACGCGTAGTTGGGCGCAGCGGGATCGAGATCGAACTGTTGTTTCATCCATTGGCCACCCCAGACCCCAGGGTCGAAGAAGGGCACCACCCGGAAAGGGCGCCGGGTGGTTTGCGCCAGACCTGCACGCAGCGCGTCGCCGCTCACCATCGCCGGGGCGTTAGCAAGGGTGGTATCCAGCAGGAAGTCCGCGCGTTTAAGCAATGGCGTTTTGTGGCGATCGAATACCCGCCACTCAATAAAGAAGGCGCGCTTATAACGACGCAGCATATCTTCGTTCTGGTTTTCGACTCCCCAGTTGCCAAGTTCACCTGAACGCATCCGCTGCTGAATTTCCCAGCGCGGAAGATCCGCGTACACCAGCAGGTCACCCGGATGGACAAGCGCGGCGCCGGGGCCATAAATCACCACCAGCCCCTCTTCACAGGCGCTGACCTGCTGTTGCAGGGCGTTTAGCTTTTCCTGGTCCATAAATTCAGGCAGCTGATGGCAAGAGAGCACGCCAAAAACGCGATCGTCCGTCAGGTTACGCGCCAGCATCGCGTGCAGCGCCTGCTCGTCGCGGCGGGCCTGTTCGGCATTGATCGTGAGCGCCGGACAGAGCGGCGAACGCAACAGCATCTGCTCCAGCTCTGCAAGACGCACGCCGGGATAGCAATCGATGACCAGCACGGTGCGTTTCTGACGTTGTGTTTCGGCAAGCAGCGTGCGGCCAATGGCGTCCCAGCCTTGCCAGGCGCGATGGTCAAAACCGGAGACCTTCACTTCAGGGTATTTATCGTAAGTTGACATAATTTCTCTCCTTCACTATCGCTTAGGTTATTCGATTAACCGTTTTTGAGAAGGGTGGTTAACGCGATTAACCCGGCATTCTGCGCAATGGGATGGCAATCCGGGGCGGTAATGTGAAGAGAGTCACAGGGAAAAATGCAAAAAACAGGTTATTCGATTAATCTAAACAAAAAAGGAGTGACCATGACGGGAATAACGCTGGCGGATGTCGCCAGAAAAGCCGGGGTATCAACAGCCACGGTATCAATGGTTCTGTGTAATAAGGGAAGGATCTCCCAGGCAACGAGGGAGAAAGTACTCCGGGCGCTGGATGAAACGGGCTACGTCTATAACCAGACGGCGGCTAACCTGCGCAACCGGCGGAGTAACCAGGTGGGACTGCTACTTCACGATATTACCAACCCCTTCTACGGTGAAATGACGGCGGGGCTGAGCCATGAGATGGAGCGCCACGACCTGCTGCTGTTTCTGGCAAACAGCGAAGAGTCTTCACCGCGACAGCAAAAATTTGTTGATTCACTGATGCGGAACAACGTGTGCGGCATGGTGCTGTGCGCGGCGCGTGAAACGCCGCAGGCTTTTTTCGATGGCCTGAAGCGGCGCAATATTCCGGCGATCATGGTGGTGCGCCCGCTCGACGATCCGGATTTCGACTTCGTTGGTACTGATAATTTTCAGGGTACCCAGATGGCGACGGAACATCTGCTGCGCATGGGCCATCGCCATATCGCCTTTATCGGCGGCAGCGCGCGCTCAGGGTCGCGAGCGCAGCGCCTCGGCGGCTTTACCAGCAAGCTGCTGGAGTATGGCGTTACGCCAAATCCACAATGGATAGTAACCGCCCAGGCCAGCCAGAGCGATGGTGCGCGGGTGGCGCAGGCGCTGCTGGCGCACCATCCGCAGATAACGGCGGCGATCTGTTATCAGGACATCGTGGCGCTGGGCGTTATGCAGAGTTTACGCAAACTGGGGCGCGAGCCGGGGAGCGATTTTTCGCTGGTGGGCTTTGACGACATCACCGAAGCCGGGCTGGTGCAGCCCGCGTTAACTACGGTATCCGTCGCCGCCAAAGAGATTGGTCGCAAGGCGGGGGAGCTGCTGTATAGCCGTATTCAGGGGAATGACGAACCGCCTAAGCGCATCATCCTTCCTCCGACGCTTATCGTGCGTGAATCGTGCGGTTATCGCTGAGGGCCATGTTTTTTACTGATATCTCGCCCGATTTATCATTAAATTCTAATTATCGGCGTTTTCAGATGGCGGCCTTGTCGCACTCTGGTTAATCTGAAAACGATTTACATCATTTTAACGTAAGAGAATAACTATGCATGATGCACAGGTCCGTGTCGCTATTGCGGGCGCGGGTGGCCGTATGGGCCGTCAGTTAATTCAGGCAGCGCTGCAGATGGAAGGCGTTGCGCTTGGCGCGGCGCTGGAGCGTGAAGGCTCCTCTTTATTAGGCGCAGATGCCGGTGAGCTGGCAGGCGCTGGCCGGTCAGGCGTAACCGTACAGAGCAGCCTTGAGGCGGTAAAAGATGACTTTGACGTTTTCATCGATTTTACCCGTCCGGAAGGCACCCTGCATCACCTGGCGTTTTGCCGCCAGCATGGTAAAGGCATGGTAATTGGCACCACGGGTTTTGACGATGCCGGTAAACAGGCGATTCAGGAGGCTTCCCGCGATATCGCCATTGTGTTTGCTGCCAACTTTAGCGTTGGCGTTAACGTTATGCTTAAGCTGCTGGAGAAGGCGGCAAAGGTAATGGGCGACTACACCGACATCGAAATTATCGAAGCGCATCATCGCTACAAAGTTGATGCCCCGTCCGGCACCGCGCTGGCTATGGGGGAAGCCATTGCTCAGGCGATGGATAAAGATCTGAAGGAGTGCGCGGTCTATTCCCGGGAAGGCCATACCGGCGAGCGAGTACCGGGCACCATTGGTTTTGCAACCGTGCGGGCTGGCGACATTGTGGGGGAACATACCGCTATCTTTGCAGATATCGGCGAACGTGTAGAGATCACCCATAAAGCCTCCAGCCGTATGACATTTGCTAATGGGGCGATCCGCTCCGGTTTGTGGCTTAAAGAGAAGAAAGATGGCCTTTTTGATATGCGAGATGTGCTCAATCTCAATGAATTATAACCAAAGTTACCCTTCGTGATGTGGTTATTGCAGTCATAATTACTTGATTGCACAGGGCAATAATTTATTGCCCTTTTATTTTTCCCGTTTAGTAGAAGTATTTTTAGTGTATTCGCTATTTTTATAACTTATCCTCTCTTTTTTGTATTGAAAATGTGAAATTTGACCATCTGGTCCACTTTTTTCAGCTCTACACAAAGAATTGTCAGTTAACCGAGCCCGCAAGCGTTTTCCTGAAGGATTTATCTGATCTTTTCACCGCTTACCATGATTTCGTAACATCAGTGGCGTAAAACTATAAACAAAATACGCGCTTTAAGTTGACTTTCACCCCTGAAATCTCCAGAATGCCGCCGTTTGCCGAAAATCCACAGGCAGCAAATTTGCATTGATTCAGAACATGGTTGTGAATTAATATGCAGATAAAGTGAGTGAATATTCTCTGGAGGATCTTTTGATTAAGTCAGCGCTATTGGTTCTGGAAGACGGAACCCAGTTTATCGGTCGGGCCATAGGGGCAACGGGTTCGGCGGTTGGGGAAGTCGTTTTCAATACTTCAATGACCGGTTATCAAGAAATCCTCACTGATCCTTCCTATTCCCGCCAAATCGTCACCCTTACTTATCCCCATATCGGCAATGTCGGCACCAACGCCGCCGATGAAGAGTCCTCCCAGGTACATGCACAAGGTCTTATCATTCGCGACCTGCCGCTGATTGCCAGTAACTACCGCAATACCGAAGACCTCTCTTCTTATCTCAAGCGCCATAACATCGTGGCCATTGCCGATATTGATACCCGTAAGCTGACGCGCCTGCTGCGCGAGAAGGGCGCCCAGAACGGCTGCATTATCGCGGGCGACAACCTGGACGCGGCCCTGGCGCAGGAAAAAGCCAAAGCCTTCCCGGGGCTGAACGGAATGGACCTGGCGAAAGAGGTCACGACGACTGAATCCTACAGCTGGACCCAGGGGAGCTGGACGCTGGCCGGTGAACTGCCGGAAGCCAAAAAAGAAGAAGAGCTGCCGTTCCACGTGGTGGCGTATGACTACGGCGCCAAGCGCAACATTCTGCGCATGCTGGTAGATCGCGGCTGCCGCCTGACCGTTGTGCCGGCAAAACCCCGGCAGACGAAGTGCTGAAGATGAACCCGGACGGGATCTTCCTCTCCAACGGCCCTGGCGACCCGGCACCCTGCGATTATGCAATCGACGCCATTAAGCGCTTCCTCGAAACCGACATCCCGGTGTTCGGTATCTGCCTTGGTCATCAGCTGCTGGCGCTGGCGAGCGGTGCCAAAACTGTGAAAATGAAATTTGGCCACCACGGTGGTAACCACCCGGTGAAAGATATCGATAACAATACCGTGATGATCACTGCTCAGAACCACGGCTTTGCGGTGGACGAAGCCTCTATGCCTGCGAACCTGCGCGTCACGCATAAGTCGCTGTTCGATGGCACCCTGCAGGGTATCCATCGCACCGACAAACCGGCATTCAGTTTCCAGGGGCACCCGGAAGCGAGCCCGGGCCCGCACGATGCCGCGCCGCTGTTCGATCACTTTATCGAACTTATCGAGCAATACCGTAAGACCGCTAAATAATCAGGAGCCGAGAAGACCATGCCAAAACGTACAGACATAAAAAGCATCCTGATCCTTGGCGCTGGCCCGATTGTAATCGGCCAGGCCTGCGAATTTGACTACTCCGGCGCCCAAGCCTGTAAAGCCCTGCGCGAAGAGGGCTACCGCGTTATCCTGGTGAACTCTAACCCGGCCACCATCATGACCGACCCGGAAATGGCCGATGCAACCTACATTGAGCCGATCCACTGGGAAGTGGTACGTAAAATCATCGAAAAAGAGCGTCCGGATGCGGTTCTGCCAACTATGGGCGGCCAGACGGCGCTGAACTGCGCGCTGGAGCTGGAGCGTCAGGGCGTGCTGGCCGAGTTCGGCGTGACCATGATTGGTGCCACCGCCGACGCGATTGATAAAGCGGAAGACCGCCGTCGCTTCGACGTGGCGATGAAGAAAATCGGCCTCGACACCGCGCGCTCCGGCATTGCCCACAATATGGAAGAGGCGCTGGCGGTTGCTGCTGACGTGGGTTATCCCTGCATCATCCGTCCCTCCTTCACCATGGGCGGCACCGGCGGCGGTATTGCGTATAACCGCGAAGAGTTCGAAGAGATTTGCGCCCGCGGCCTGGATCTCTCTCCGACCAACGAGCTGCTGATTGATGAGTCGCTGATTGGCTGGAAAGAGTA
>DKMV01000006.1:669-12348 GCA_002469605.1 Leclercia sp. UBA7405 | reverse complement strand
AGCGACTGCACCGAGTCCGGATGATGCTTTTCAATGCCGCACTGCTCAAGGATCCCAAGCGCAATCAGGGTGGCGATCCCCTGGCCGTTTGGCGGCAGCTCCTGCACCGAGCCGCCCGCAAAGTCGCGCGACAGCAGCTCCACTCAGTCGGCGCGGTGGCTGGCAAGATCCTCTTTGGTCAGATGCGCGCCGTGTGCCGTGGCAAAGGCGGCAATCTTCTCTGCCAGTTCGCCGCGATAGAAGGCTTCGCCGTTGGTTTTGGCAATCAGCTCCAGCGAGTTCGCCTGGGCCGGATTGCGGAAGATCTCCCCGACGCGCGGGGCGCGCCCTTCCGGCGCAAAGCAGGCGCTAAAGCCCGGCTGATCTTTGAGTTTGTTGTAGCCGCGCTGCCAAAGATGACCAATCAGCGGCGACACCGGGAAGCCGTTGCGCGCGTACTCAATGGCCGGCTGCGCCAGGGTAGTGAGCGGCAGCGTACCAAACCTCTCCGCCAGCGCCACCCAGCCGGAGACGGCGCCGGGGACGGTGACCGCATCCCAGCCCAGCTCGGGCATAGCGGTTTTACCCGTAAACAGATCCGCATGCCAGCCGGCAGGGGATCGCCCCGACGCGTTGAGACCGTGCAGCTTTTCCCCATCCCAGACGATGGCAAAGGCATCGCTGCCAATGCCGCAGCCCGTCGGCTCGACCACCGTCAGCGCCATGGCGGTGGCGATGGCGGCATCGACCGCGTTACCGCCCAGCTGCAACATCCGCATCCCCGCCTGCGCCGCCAGCGGCTGGGAGGTCGCCACCGCGTTGTGGCCCATCATTGGCGGGCGATGAGACGCATAGCCGGTTGTAAAATCTAGCGCTTTGGTCATCATAACTCCTTAGTCGTGGCGCGGGTCGAGCGCATCGCGCAGCCCATCGCCGAGTAAATTAAAGCCCTGTACCGCCAGGAAAATAGCGATACCGGGGAAAACAGACATCCATGGCGCCTGTTCCAGGAAACCTTTTGCCGTGTTGAGCATGGAGCCCCACGAGGGGTTCGGCGGCTGCTGCCCGAGTCCCAGAAACGACAGGCTGGCCTCGGCAATGATGGCGGATGCAATGGCCAAAGTAGCCTGCACCAGAATCGGCGACATCACGTTGGGCAGCACATATTTAATAATGATCCAGCGATCCGGCAGGCCTATCGCCCGCGCTCCGTCGATATACTCTTCGTTGCGAATGGCGATCACCTGGCCGCGCGTCAGGCGGGCAAAGATCGGCATCGCCGACAGGCCGATGGCAATCATGGCGTTGGTCAGGCTCGGGCCTAAAAATGCCCCAAGGGCAATAGCCATAATTAAGAACGGACAGGCCAGCAGCGCCTCAATAAAGCGGGAGATCACCCCGTCCCAGATCCCCTGGAAATAGCCAGCGATAAGCCCAAGCGGGACGCCGATTACCACGGCAATCACCACCGAGACGCAGCCCGCCATCAGGGAGGTTCGCGCCCCCCAGATAATGCGCGACAGAATATCGCGCCCCAGCTCGTCGGAGCCAAACCAGAACAGCTCCGACGGCGGCTTACGCACCGCCAGGAAGTTGGCTTTAACCGGATCAAAAGGGGCGATCCAGGGTGCCAGCAGCGCAATCAGCACAAAGATCCCCACCACCACCGCGCCGATCACCGCGCTTTTATTGGCGAGGAATTTTTTCAGCACCCGGTTTTGCGCGCGGGGCGTAACGCTGGTAACGGATTGAGTCGTCAGTTCCGCCATGATTAACCTCGCATTTTCGGGTTGATAAGAACGTAAAGTACGTCCGCCAACAGGTTCAGCATTAAAAAGCCAATCGCCACAATCAGCACCACGCCCTGCACCACGGCGTAGTCGCGGTTAAAGACCGAATCGACGATCATCTTGCCGAAGCCGGGGATGGTAAAGACCTGCTCGGTAAGCACCGCGCCACCCAGCAGCTCGCCGAACAGCAGCGTGGTCAGGGTGATCACCGGCACCAGCGCATTGCGAAACGCATGCTTTAAGATCACCGCTTTTGGCAGCAATCCTTTGGCCCGGGCGGTGCGGATATAGTCAGCCTTCAGCACCGCAATCATCGAGGCGCGGGTATGGCGCATCAGCGTGGCCGCCAGCCCGGTGCCCAGCACCGAAGCAGGCAGCAGCAGCGTGCGCAGGTTTTGCAGCGGATCTTCGCTAAAGGGCACATAGCCGGACGCAGGTAGCCACTGCAAATTGACCGAGAAGACCAGGATCAGCAGGATCCCCAGCCAGAAGTGCGGTATCGAGATCCCCGAGATCGCCACAAAGTTCGCCCCGTGATCGACCCAGCTGTTTTTGTTCACCGCCGCGAGGATCCCCATGCTGATGCCGAACACCAGCGCGATGATCATCGCCAGCAGCGACAGCTCCAGGGTCACCGGCAGCTTGCTCGCAATCAGCGTGGTCACCGGCTCATGGGTTCGTAAGGAGACACCCAGGTCGCCCTGCAGCGCACGGGTAAGCCAGTCGTAATACTGCACCGGCAGGGGTGCATCGAGGTTCAGCTCCGCGCGCAGCTGGGCGATCACTGCTGGGTCACGCTCCTCCCCCGCCATGGCAATCAGCGGGTCGCCGGGCAGTAGCTTTTGCAGCCCGAAGACCATCATGCTCACCAGCAGCAGGGTCGGAATAGCCAGCAGCAGGCGTTTGCAAATCAGTTCCAGCATGGTTTCTCCTCACGCCCGCGGTTAGTTGGCCAGCGACAGTCCCGCCAGACGCACGATGCCGTCCGGATAAGGTTTGAAGCCCTGCACGCTCTTGTTCAGACCGAAAATACGCGGTTCAAAATAGAGGTAGGCGATGGGCATATCGGTTTGCAACTGTTTTACGACCTTGTCGTACAGCGGCTGGCGTACGGCCGGATCGTTACTCAGACGCGCCTGGGTCAGCCACTCGTCGACCTGGGCGTTGCTGTAACGGCCGTCGTTGAGGTTGCCTTTACTGTTAATAAAGCCGTAGATGCTGCCGTCCGGATCCGGGCGGCCAGACCAGCCGGAGAAGCTCAGCTGATAATCACCGCTCTGCTGGCGATCCAGCAGCGTGGCGAACTCGGTCATCTGCAGATTAAGGTTAAAGCCCGCTTCCGCCACCATCGCCTGCAGCACCTGGCCCACCTGCTGGGAGGTCGGGTTGTTCGGCACCAGCAGATTGACGTTCAGCGGCGTAGCCACGCCCGCCGCCTTCAGTAGCGCTTTGGCTTTTTCCACATCGCGCGGGGCCACCGGTAGCTTCACGTGATAAGGGCTTACCGGTGAGAAGGCCTGGTTAGCCGGGGTATAGAGCCCTTCGAACACCACCTGGTTCAGCGCATCGCGATCGATGGCCTGCGAGAAGGCTTCACGCACGCGGGCGTCCTGGAAGGGGTCGTTCGCCGGAACTTTGCCGTTGTTAATATTAAAGGTAATACCCTGATACCCAAGGCCGGTCACCTTCGCCAGCGCCAGCTTGCTGTCGGCCTCGACGGTTTTCACATCGCTGGCGGCGATGCCTTCGGTCAGGTCCAGATCGCCCGCGCGCAGGTTTGCCAGCCGCACCGAGGCGTCCGGGATCGGCAGATAGATAATTTTGTCGAAGTGGTAGGCCTGTTTGTTCCAGTAATTATCGAAACGGCTCAAGACGATGCGGTCCTGAGAGACGCGGCTGTCGAACTTATAGGGGCCGGAACAGACCGGATGGGCGGCGAAATCGGGTTTTGACGCCGCCTCCGGCGCCATCATCGCCCCCGCGCGGTCGGTGAGCTGCATCAGCAGCGCCGCGTCCGGGGTTTTCAGATGGATGGCAATCTGCGTCGGGCTTTTAACTTCCACCGATTCAATGGAGGAGATCTCGCTCTTGCGCAGGGAGCCTTTCAGGGTAAGGGCGCGGTCGAGGTTATATTTGGCGGCGGTGGCATCAAACTTTTCGCCGTCGTGGAAGGTGACCCCTTCCCGCAGATTCATGGTCAGGGTTTTACCGTCTTCGCTCCAGGCCCAGTCTTTCGCCAGCCCCGGCACCACCTTCAGGTGTTCATCCACATCCACCAGCCGGTCGCACAGGGAGGCAAACACGAAGCGGCCATAGTAGGTGCGGGCCAGATGGGGATCGAGCATATCCGGATCGGCGCCCAGGCCGATACGCAGCACGTTTTCTGAATGGGCCGGCAGCGCCGCGCCCAGCAACATAACACTTCCCAGTACGGTCAAAAGAGAATTTCGCATTGTCATTATCATGGGTTCCTGGCTGGAGGAGTGGAGTGTGTCGCCGCGTGTTCGAACAGCGCGCGGCGTCGCAGAAAGGCGGCGGAGGGCGGTGCTATCTGGATAACACTGCGGTCGCGATTGATCTCCTGCCAGCGATGGCAGGCGACCTGACGTCCCCCCTCAAGCACCTGGTTAATGGGCTCCATCTGGCGGCATTCGTCGGTAACGTACGGACAGCGGGTATGAAAACGGCATCCGGACGGCGGGCTCGCCGGGTTCGGCAAGTCGCCCTGCAACAGCGGCATCGTGCGCTGGGCGCCCGGCTGCATCTGCGGCGCAGAGGCAATTAGCGCCTGGGTATAGGGATGCAGCGGTGCGTCAAAAATCTCGTCAACCCTGGCCAGCTCGACGATCTGCCCGAGGTACATGACCGCCACGCGGTCGCTCATATGGCGGATCACCGCCAGGCCATGGGCCACGATAACCATCGTCAGCCCCAGCTGGTGCTTCAGCCCCTCCAGCAGGTTAACCACCTGCGCCTGCACCGAGACATCCAGCGCAGAGACGGGCTCGTCCCCCAGCAGCAGCTTCGGCCCCGAGGCCAGCGCACGGGCGATACCGATGCGCTGGCGCTGGCCACCGGAAAACTCGTGCGGATAACGCCCGGCCCAGGCGGCGGGCAGGCCGACGGTTTTTAACAGCTCGATCACCCGGTACTGGCGGTCGGCCTTTTTCATGTTCTGATGCAGCCACAGCGGCTCGCCGACGATCTGCTCCACCGTCATGCGTGGGTTAAGGGAGGCGAAAGGATCCTGAAAGATGATTTGCAGCTCGCGACGCAGCTGGTTCAGGCGGGTGCCGGAGGCGTGGGTAATCTCTTCTCCCTGATAAAAAACCCGGCCTTCGCTGGCGGCCAGCAGGCGTAACAGCAGCCGCCCGAGGGTCGATTTACCGGAACCCGACTCCCCGACGATCGCCAGGGTTTCGCCCGGCATCACCGAGAGCGAGACCCGATCCACCGCCGTGACGACGGGCGACGGGGCAAAGAGCTTTTTTGGCCCGGGAAAGCGTTTACTCAGATCGCGGGCTTCCAGAATGGGTGTGGTCATGCAATTTCTCCCAGGGCAATGTGTTGCTCAAGCGGGGCGCGGAAACAGGCGACCTGATGGCTGGTTCCCATATCGGTAAGCTGCGGTTTTTCGCTGTGGCAACGCGCCAGCGCGAAGGGGCAGCGGGTGGCGAAACGGCACCCTTTTGGCATCATTTCGGGCAGCGGCACCGCGCCAGGAATGGTAGCAAGCTGGCCTTTACGTGCGCCGAGAGATGGGATAGAGCCCATCAGGCCGATGGTGTACGGATGCTGCGGGTCGGCAAAAATCGCCTCGACGCTTCCCTGCTCCACCACCTGGCCGGCATACATCACCGCCACCTGCTGGGCTACTTCTGCCACCACGCCCAGATCGTGGGTGATCATCAGCACTGCGGTGCCGGTCTCTTCTTTTAAGGTGTTCAACAGGGAGAGGATCTGCGCCTGGATGGTGACGTCCAGCGCGGTGGTGGGTTCATCGGCAATCAGCAGCTCGGGACGGGTAAGCAGCGCCATGGCGATCATTACCCGCTGACGCTCGCCGCCGGAGAGCTGGTGCGGGAAGTCGCCCAGCCGTTTTGCCGCGTTACGAATACCGGTGCGCTCCAGGCAATCCAGCATCTCCCCCCGGGCCGCCACTTTACGCATCCCCCGGTGCAGGGAGAGCACTTCATAAAGCTGCTTCTCCAGCGTATGCAGCGGGTTCAGGGAGACCATCGGCTCCTGAAATATCATCGCAATTCGGTTGCCGCGCACCCCGCGCAGGGTCCGCGCATCCGCATGCAGCAGCGACTGCCCCTGGAAGCGAATATCCCCCTGCGGGTAGACCACCGGCGGCGCGGGCAGCAGCTGTAATATCGACAGGGCCGTCACGCTCTTGCCCGAGCCGGATTCGCCCACCAGCGCCAGGGTTTCACCAGCGTCGATATGCAGCGAGAGGTCACTCACCACCGTGCGGATCTCGTCCTGCTGGCGAAAGGCGATGGAGAGGTTATCTATTTGCAGAAGGGGTTGGGACATGTCACACCGCCTTGTTGGGATCGAAGGCATCGCGCACCGCTTCGCCAATAAATATCAGTAAGGAGAGCAGCACCGCCACGGAAAGAAACGCGGCGATCCCAAGCCAGGGCGCCTGCAGGTTATTTTTGCCCTGCAACAGCAGCTCGCCCAGCGAGGGCGAGCCCAGCGGCAGGCCAAAACCGAGAAAATCCAGCGAGGTGAGGGTGGTGATAGAGCTGCACATAATAAAGGGCAGGAAGGTCAGGGTCGCCACCATGGCGTTAGGCAACATATGGCGGAAGATAATGCTGCGATCCCCCACGCCCAGCGCCTGGGCGGCGCGGATATAGTCGAAATTACGCGTGCGCAGGAATTCGGCGCGCACCACCCCGACCAGCGCCATCCAGCCAAAAATCACCGTGATGGCCAGCAGCCACCAGAAGTTGGGCTGCACCACGCTTGAGAGCAGAATAATCAGGAACAGGGTCGGCATCCCGGACCACACCTCGATAAAGCGCTGCCCCCAGAGATCGATTCGGCCGCCGTAATAGCCCTGAATCGCCCCTGCCAGCACCCCCATCACGCTGGAGACCAGCGTCAGCATCAGGCCGAACAGAATCGAAATACGCGTGCCGTACAGAATGCGCGCCAGCACGTCGCCGCCGTTGGCATCGGTGCCCAGCCAGTTCTGGCGGGAGGGCGGAGAGGGGAAGGGGCGGGTAGTGGCAAAGTTAATGCTGGTGGCGCCAAAACGGATCGGCGCCCACAGCACCCAGCCGTGGTTATCAAGCTGCGCGCGCAGCCAGGGATCCTGATAATCGGCCGGGGTGGCGAAGGGGCCGCCAAACTCGCTTTCGCTATAGTTATGCAGCACCGGCACGTACCAGTTGTCGTTATAGCGCACCAGCAGCGGCTTATCGTTGGCAATAAGCTCCGCAAAGAGGCTCAGGATAAAGATGAAGGCAAAAATCCACAGCGACCAGTAGCCGCGGCGGTTATGGCGAAAACGGGCCCAGCGGGCCTGGTTAATCGGGCTTAAGCGCGGCATCAGCGGCCCTCGAAGTCAATGCGCGGATCGACCAGCGTATAGCTGATATCGCTGATGATATTCAGCAGCAGGCCAATCAGGGTAAAGATATAAAGCGTGCCGAACATCACCGGATAGTCGCGGGAGACGGTCGCCTCGTAGCCCAGCAGGCCGAGGCCGTTCAGGGAGAACATCACCTCGATTAACAGCGAGCCGGTAAAGAACATACTGATAAAGGTGGCCGGGAAGCCGGCGATCACCAGCAGCATGGCGTTGCGGAAAATATGCCGCCAGAGGATCCGCCGTTCGCTTACCCCCTTCGCCCGGGCGGTGACCACGTACTGCTTGCGGATCTCATCGAGGAAGGCGTTTTTGGTTAGCATGGTCAGGGCGGCAAAACCGCCAATGACCGTCGCTACCACCGGCAGGGTGATGTGCCAGAGATAGTCGGTGATTTTCTGATACCAGGGCAGAGCGTTGAAATCTGCCGAGACCAGCCCGCGCAGCGGAAAGAGATCGAAGTAGCTACCGCCGGCAAAAAAGACGATCAGCAGTACGGCAAACAGAAAGGCCGGGATCGCATAGCCAACGATAATAAAGGTGCTGCTCCAGGTGTCAAAGCGGCTGCCGTTATGGACGGCCTTGCGGATCCCAAGCGGGATAGAGACCAGATAGATAATCAGGGTTCCCCACAGCCCGAGCGTCACCGAGACCGGCAGGCTCTCTTTAATCAGCTGCAACACCGAGGCGCTGCGAAACAGGCTGTTGCCAAAATCGAAGCGCAGATAGTCCCACAGCATAGTGAAGTACCGCTCGTGGAGAGGCTTGTCAAAGCCGTAGCGCTTAGTGATCTCGGCTATAACTTCCGGATCGAGACCGCGCCCGCCCCGGTAGTTACTCTCGCTGATATTGCCGACGCCGGTGCGGGCATGGCTGGCGGCCAGCCCTTCGCCGCCGGCACCGGGCAGGCCGTTACCGCCGCCCATCTCGATGGCGGCAATCGCTTGGTCCACCGGGCCGCCGGGGGCGATCTGCACAATGAAAAAGTTAATGGTGATGATCGCCCACAGGGTGGGGATCACCAGCAGAAGACGACGAATAAGATATGCGCCCATAAGATCCCTTAACGCCGCTCGGCGGGCAGTTTTGCCGCTTTGTTAACGTCATACCACCAGTTTTCAAAACCCAGGGTATAGATGGGCCGCACCGCCGGATAAGAGAACTTATCCCAGCGGGCAACGCGATCCTGTCCCATATACCACATTGGCAGCATGTAATAGTTCCAGGTTAAGACGCGATCGAGGGCGCGCCCGAGAGGCAGCAGCTTCGTTTTGTCGCCCTGGGCCGCGACGATCTGCTCGATCAGCGCGTCGATGGCCGGGTTTTGCACCCCTGGCGAGTTATAGGTGGAGTCGATATAGGCCGAGGACCAGGAAATTTGCAGATCCGAGCTGGGCCAGGGCATCGCCCGCCACAGGCGCGACATCATGTCATAATCCCGGCGGCGCATGCGGTTGGTGATTTGCGAGTTATCCACCTGGCGGATCTCCATGGTCACCCCCAGGCGTTCCAGATTGTGCCGGAAGGGCAGTACCCACTGGTTGTTTCCCCCGGAGGACAACAACAGCTCAAAGACCAGCGGCTTGCCGGTTTTCGCGTTCACCCGTTTCTGGTTTTTAAGCGGCCAGCCCGCCTCATCCAGCAGCCTGCTGGCCTTCAGCAGGTTGTCGCGATCGTAACCGTCGCCTTTTGAGACCGGCGGGCGGAACACGCCGTCGAAGACCTCCGGCGGAATTGATTTTTTCAGCGGGGCCAGCAGGCTGAGTTCGGCCGCATCCGGGTGGCCCTGCGCCGCGTATTCGGTGTTCTGGAAATAGCTGTTCACCCGGCTGTACGCCCCGTAAAACAGCGCTTTGTTCATCCATTCGAAATCGAAGGCGAGGGTGATGGCCTGCCGGACCCGGCGATCGGCAAAGACCGGGCGCTGGATATTAAAAGCCAGCCAGCGGGTATCCTGCGCCGAATCGTTTTTCAGCTCTTCTTTGACGATGTAGTGGCGATCAAAATTCTTGCCGGTATAGCGGGTCGCCCAGTTTTTGGCGCTGCTCTCCTGGCGCATATCAAAGGCCCCGGCCTTGAAGGCCTCAAAGGCCACGTTATCGTCCAGATAGTAGTCGTAGCGCAGGGTATCAAAGTTCCAGCGCCCGCGGTTGACCGGCAGGTCTGCCGCCCAGTAATCCTTCACCCGCGAATAGGTAACATACTGGCCCATGCGCCAGCTGGTAATACGATAGGGGCCACCCGCCAGCGGCGGGGTGGAGAGCGGATCGCTGAGCTTGTGATCTTTCCAGAACTTCTCCGGCATCACCGGCAAAGAGAAGAGGCTTAACATGTCCTCTTTATTGGGTTTGGCCAGATCGATACGCACGGTGAGCGGCGCGATGGCCTTAACGGTGGTGCCTTTATAGACCAGCCGGAACTGGGGCACCCCTTCGGTCATAAATTTCTGGAAGGTAAAGGCGACATCGCGGGCGGTGACCGGCGTACCGTCATGAAAACGCGCCTGCGGGTTAATCGCGATCTCCACCCAGGCGTAGTCATCGGCATAGCGCGCAGACTCGGCCACCAGCGGATAGTAGCTGCCCGGTTCATCATCTGAGGTGGTGAAAAGGGTATCGTAGAGCGATTCGGTGCGCTCTGCCGCCACGCCGCGCAGGGCAAAGCGGTTGAAGTTATCGAAGGTGCCGATGACGGAGAGGGTAACTTTTCCCCCTTTAGGGGCGGCTGGGTTAACGTAATCGTAGTGATCGAAACCGGCGGCGTATTTTGGCTCACCGATGACGGCAAAGGCGTAGCTCTCTTTAATGGTTTGTGCCTGACAGAGCCCACTAATTGCCGCAAGCAGCAGCACTATTACGCGCAAAATCATTCCGCTACGCATCCCTATAAAATGTGGCGGCCGGTTGGTTACTGAATAATAAGTGACGCACCGGCGGTTGTGAAATTATTCGCGGTCAAACGTGATATCGTCCTGCCAGCGCAGTAGCTCGTCCAGCGGCAGCGGGCGGCAGATCCAGTATCCCTGGAGGAAATTCACCCCCTGTTCCCGCAGCCACCTTGCCTGTTCGGGCGTCTCCACCCCTTCGGCAACGGTCATCATATTCAGGCGGTGCGCCAGGGTTAACACCGCATCAAGCACCGGCGTGGTAACCGTTTCCATGCCGATGGTATTGACAAACCCGCGGTCGATCTTCAGGTAGTCCGTGGTAAAGCGCTCAAGGTAGATCAGCGCGCTGTGGCCGGTGCCAAAATCATCTATCGCGATTTCAAACTCTTCCAGACGCAGCCACTCAAAGAGCCTGGCGGCCTCGCCCTCCTGCAGCATGTTGCGCTCGGTAATTTCCAGCACCAGCTGGAAGTGATTTGGCGGCAGCGAGGCGGCAAACTTGCGCATATCCTCTTTAAAACTCTCCGCATGCAGATGGCCCGGGGCAATGTTAATACCCAGCTTCGACCCCGGCGGCAGACGTTTTGTCAGGGCAGGCGCATCGCGCCGGATCAGATCGAACAGGTGCAGCGTCAGCGGCACGATCAGCTTTTGCGCTTCGGCAAAGTTAATAAAAGCATCGGGAGCGATCTCCCCGGCGCTCGGATGGCGCCAGCGCATTAAGACCTCCACGCCGCGCATTTTTAGATCTGTTGCATCCACTACCGGCTGGTAGACCACATAAAACTGGTTCTGCCTGATGGCGGTAAGGATCTCTTTGCGCGGATTGGTACGCGCCATCGTCAGGTAATAGCAGACCACCCCCGCGCTGATGCCGCATATCAGGCCAAACAGGATCGCAAATTGCAGATCTTCCACCGTCCAGCGTCTGGCATAGACATTTATTCTGAGCGGCAGATCTTTTATCGCAGCGGTGCGCACCGGCGGGGTGGTTAATTCCCGGGTTGATAACAGATGATCTGTCCAGGTGGTAAAAGCGTTATTGCCTATTACCAGGGCAATGGCAACGAAATCATCCTGGCGCGCGGTATATAAAAGATAGGGCGTCAGGTTGAGGTTAATGGAGGTAAAGATGCCGCCGTTTTCCACCAGCGGGTTACGGAACCACAGCACAATGGCCGGCTTTTTCGGCATCATCGGCGTGCCGGGGAGCAGAACCATATCCAGGCTTTTATTGATGTCGATATCGGGAACGAGATCGGTAAGGGGGACATCCATTGGCCCGGTGGCCGAGGAGCAAAAGGCTTTCTTATCTTTCACCAGCAGAAAGGCGCGCACGTTAAGGCTGAAGGCGGCGCGGGAGGTTAACTCGCTGCTGACATCCTGGCACTGGCTCAGGGTTAGCGGCTGGAGCC
>DKMV01000006.1:0-469 GCA_002469605.1 Leclercia sp. UBA7405 | reverse complement strand
CAGGGTTAGCGGCTGGAGCCGGTCGATAGATCCCCGCAGCTCGCTGAAATAGCTCTCCAGGTAGACGCGCAGATCGACGATAAGGTTATCGTATTTCACTGCCCGCTTATGATAACTGGCAAAAAATTGCACACCGCCGCAGAGCAGGGCGATAAAAAAACCGGTGAGGATGCTAACCATCAGCACTTTGCGGCGAGATGAAATATAGCGGGTGAACATAAAAGTTATGAGATCCTGATTTGCCGTCCACGTCATCATGACGACTACACTCATGCATTACACGACTATAGCCTGGATTGGCTTTGCCAGAGCATGGCCGCTGCGCCCGTCACTGGCGATGAGACAAAAAAAAGCACTGCCGAAGCAGTGCTTTATTGGTCGTGCTGCCAGTCAAGGGAAACGGGCAACACGCTGTGGTTAACTACGAGTCAGAACACGGCGCGCTTCGTTGTAGCGCTTCTTCCAGTAG
>DKMV01000393.1:4521-6844 GCA_002469605.1 Leclercia sp. UBA7405 | reverse complement strand
TCCTGGTTTTGCAGCTTCGCCTCTACGCCGAGATTTTTCTTCCACATCGAACTGGCGGCGATGGCGATGCGCTGATGCGACTCAGAGGTGTTGTACAGCAGGTTAAAGCTCAGGGGATGCGCCTCGTTATATCCGGCGTCGTTTAACAGCTTTTTCGCCTCGGCGATGCGTTTGTCGATCGGCCAGCTGGCATACTCCGGCGTTTTAAGCGTTACGCCGCCGATATCCGGCTGGCTGATCACCCAGGCCGGGCGCTGCCCCTGCCCCAGCACTTTATCGGCGATAATATTTTTATCCAGCGCCAGGTTCAGCGCTTTACGCACCCGGGGATCGTTAAACGGCGGACGGGTAGTGTTGAATTCATAGTAATAGGTTGCCAGCTGCGGCGAGACGTCCAGCTCTCTGCCCATGGTCTTTTTCAGCAGGGCAAACTGGTTAATAGGCACCGTATAGACGATGTCAATCTCACCGGCTTTATAGCGGTTCACGTCCGCGGCTTCAGAGGTAATGGGCAGCCAGGTGACTTTGTTGATGACCGTGTGAGCGTTATCCCAGTAGCGCGCGTTGCGTTCGGCAATGATGCGTTCGTTAACCACCCACTGCTTAAGCGTATAGGCGCCGCTACTGACGAAATGTTCAGGTTTGGTCCACTTATCGCCGTAACGGCTAATCAGCACTTTATCTACCGGCACCAGAGACGGGTGGGCCAGCATGGCAAGAAAAGCCGCGTTTGGCTGAGTAAGCGTGACTTCGAGCGTAGTATCGTCAATGGCTTTCACGCCGAGGGTATCGGTCGCTTTTTTGCCCTGGGCGATATCGGCCGCATTTATGATATGCATGTTGCCAGGGTAGCTGGCGTAGGGTGAGGCAGTTTTCCGATCCACCAGCCGCTGCCAGCTCCAGACTACATCCTGGGCAGTGATGGCGGTGCCGTCGCTCCAGGTAATGCCCGGGCGCAGATGGAAAGTCCAGACGGTGTTGTCTTTGCTCTCCCATTTCTCCGCCAGCCGGGGCTGAATGGCCCCTTCAGGGGAGACGCTCACCAGCCCGTCGAACAAATCGCTGATAATATTGAATTCGACATCGCTTTCGACTTTATGGGGATCGAGCGATGCCGGTTCATTGCCATTATTCCTGACCAGTTCCTGCTTCTCTGCCAGCGCGGTTCCTGCCGGCACGCTGGCGGCAAAGGCCGTTGCGCTTGCGCACAAGATGCCTGCCGTCAACATAGAGAGGGTAAAGATAGTGCGTGGTTGTGGTTTCATGTCCTTCGCCTTATTGTCTGTTTTTTGACGATGCGCCATTAACTCTTAAACCCGTGAATGTAATAAGGCAATATATTTCAGTAACCTATAAGAGGTTGATCTGAATATCTCCGTCAAAGGGCGGTTCGTCCTGCACCAGACCGTTTTTGAGAAATTTCATGCTGGGTAAACCCGTCCGGATCTGAGTAAAGATGGGTAAAATGACTTTGTTAGCGGCGCTACGTTTTCTATTCTTGCGGCTAATTACATCTGTCATAAGAGAGTGACTCATGGATCGTATTATTAGTTCTTCACGCAGCCGCACATCGCTGCTCAGTACCCATAAGGTACTGCGCAATACCTATTTCATGCTTAGCCTGACGCTGGCGTTTTCAGCTATTACCGCCACCGCCAGCACCGTATTAATGCTGCCTTCTCCGGGGCTGATCCTGACTCTGGTCGGCATGTACGGCCTGATGTTCCTGACCTATAAAACCGCGGACAAACCTGTCGGTATCCTGTCTGCCTTCGCCTTTACCGGCTTCCTGGGCTATATCCTGGGGCCGATTCTGAACACCTATCTCTCGGCCGGCATGGGTGATGTGATTGGAATGGCGTTGGGCGGCACGGCTCTGGTCTTCTTCTGCTGCTCGGCCTATGTGCTGACCACCCGTAAAGACATGTCCTTCCTCGGCGGTATGCTGATGGCGGGTATCGTGATTGTACTGGTGGGTATGGTAGCGAATATCTTCCTGCAGCTGCCGGCTCTGCACCTGGCGATTAGCGCGGTGTTTATCCTGATCTCCTCTGGCGCAATCCTGTATGAGACCAGCAACATCATTCACGGCGGTGAGACCAACTACATCCGCGCCACCGTGAGCCTGTATGTGTCGCTGTACAACATCTTCGTGAGCCTGCTGAGTATCCTCGGCTTTGCCAGCCGCGATTAATCGCTCCTTGCGCTACTCCAGAGCCCCGCTTATGCGGGGCTCTGTTTTTTGCTACACTGCTGCGGTTTTTGACTGACGCGTGAATGACTATGTTGATCTTTGAAGGCCAAGAGATAGAGACCGATAACG
>DKMV01000393.1:515-4295 GCA_002469605.1 Leclercia sp. UBA7405 | reverse complement strand
GGAAGTGGTGCGCTTCGTGCGGGAGTTCTATCTGGAATTTAATACCTCGCCCGCCATCCGCATGCTGGTCAAGGCGATGGCGAAAAAGTTTGGCGAAGAGAAAGGCAACAGCCGCTACCTGTATCGCCTCTTCCCAAAAGGCCCGGCAAAACAGGCGACAAAAATCGCCGGTCTGCCAAAGCCTGTAAAGTGCATTTAATAGCGAATATCAAACCCGGTATAGTCCCGGCCGGGTTGATGCGGCTCCGTTAATACCTTTTCAACCCTGGCGCTGCGCGGCCCGCCCGCCTTTAACCAGGCGATTAACTTCTCCACCTTCTCAGCGTCGCCGCAGGCCAGCACCTCTACGCTGCCGTCGTCCATATTGCGCGCGTAACCGGTCAGCCCAAGCTGGGTGGCCTCTCGCTGGGTGCTGTAGCGGAATCCGACGCCCTGAACGGTGCCGTGAACCCAGGCGATGGTGCAAACTTTTGACATCATCATTCTCCTTAACCGTCTGGCGCGTTGCATTTCCCCACTGAACTCGGGAAAATGGCGGCCATTTCTTTGAATCGACAGAATAGCAAATTATGAGTGTACGTTTAGTGTTAGCCAAAGGGCGCGAGAAGTCACTGCTGCGCCGCCATCCCTGGGTCTTTTCCGGCGCCGTTGCCCGCATGGAAGGCAAAGCCAGCCTCGGTGAGACCATTGATATCGTCGACCATCAGGGGAAATGGTTAGCCCGCGGCGCATACTCGCCTGCCTCGCAGATCCGCGCCCGCGTCTGGACCTTCGATCGGGATGAAAGCATCGACATCGCCTTCTTTACCCGCCGCTTACAACAGGCGCAGCAGTGGCGCGACTGGCTGGCACAGCGCGACGGCCTGGACAGCTACCGCCTGATCGCCGGCGAATCCGACGGTCTGCCGGGCGTCACCATCGACCGCTTTGGCAATTTCCTGGTGCTGCAACTCCTGAGCGCCGGGGCGGAATACCAGCGTGCAGCGCTGATTAGCGCTCTGCAAAGCCTCTATCCCGAGTGCGCTATTTACGATCGCAGCGACGTGGCGGTGCGTAAAAAAGAGGGGATGGAGCTGACCCAGGGTCCGGTAACCGGCGAACTGCCCCCTGCCCTGCTGCCTATTGAAGAGCACGGTATGAAGCTGCTGGTGGATATCCAGGGCGGCCATAAAACCGGCTATTACCTCGATCAGCGCGACAGCCGCCTGGCCACCCGTCAGTACGTGAAAGAGAAACGCGTGCTGAACTGCTTCTCCTATACCGGCGGGTTTGCGGTCTCGGCCCTGATGGGCGGCTGCGCCCAGGTAGTCAGCGTGGACACCTCCCAGGAGGCGCTGGACGTCGCGAAACAGAACGTTGAGCTCAACAAGCTGGATCTGAGCAAAGCGGAGTTCGTGCGCGACGACGTATTCAAGCTGCTGCGCAAATACCGCGATAGCGGTGAGAAGTTCGATGTCATCGTGATGGACCCGCCGAAATTTGTGGAAAACAAAAATCAGCTGATGGGCGCCTGCCGTGGCTACAAAGACATAAACATGCTGGCTATTCAGCTACTTAACCCAGGCGGCGTGCTTCTGACCTTCTCCTGCTCCGGCCTGATGACCACCGAATTGTTCCAGAAAATCGTGGCAGATGCCGCTGTAGATGCGGGTCGTGATGTACAATTTATAGAGCAGTTCCGTCAGGCGGCCGATCATCCGGTGATCGCTACCTATCCGGAAGGACTTTATCTGAAAGGATTTGCCTGCCGCGTCATGTAACTTGAAAAGTGGAAGGTTGCCCATACCTAATGGTGTATGTAACGTTTCCCGGGAGGTGACTATGATTGCCAGCAAATTCGGTATCGGCCAGCAGGTCCGCCACTCTCTGTTAGGGTATCTGGGCGTGGTTGTTGATATCGACCCGGAATACTCCCTTGACGAGCCGTCAGCAGATGAGCTGGCGGTTAACGCAGAACTCCGCGCCGCGCCCTGGTACCACGTGGTTATGGAAGATGATGATGGCCAGCCGGTGCATACCTATCTGGCCGAAGCCCAGCTCAAAAGCGAGGTTCAGGACGAACATCCTGAACAACCTACCATGGACGAACTGGCGCAAACCATCCGTAAGCAACTGCAGGCACCGCGCCTGAGAAACTAACGAAAACCCGGTCTATCACGCTGACCGGGTTTTTTTATTACTTCGTCAGCCCCAGGCGGGGAATTTCAATTGCCGGGCAGCGGTCCATTACCACGTTCAGCCCCGCATCCCGCGCCAGTACCGCCGCCTGTTCGTTGATCACGCCAAGCTGCAGCCACAGGGTTTTAGCCCCCACCGCGATGGCCTCCTGCGCCACGCCCCAGGCGGCTTCCGAGTTGCGAAACACATCCACCATATCGATTTTTTCCGGCACTTCCGCCAGCGAACCATAGCCCTGCTGCCCAAGGAGCGTTTTGCCTGCCACCTTAGGTGATACCGGGATCACGTGGTAACCCTGATCGAGCAGGTATTTCATTACCCGGTAGCTGGGGCGATCGGGCTTATCGCTTGCCCCCACCAGCGCGATGGTATGGGTGGACTGCAAAATGCCGACAATATCGTTCTCTTTCATCGTTTTCCTCCTGGCTTTTTGTGAGTGTAAGCCAAAGCTGAGCAGGCGACCATTTATCCCATACCTTCGCATGAGAGCAATTCTGCGAAAGATGTCTATATGTTAGTAAATATGATCGTCGAAAAAATTAGATACATTATTTAGCTAAACGCCATTTAACAGGAGAGTGTTATGAAAACCGGCATGACCACGGCGTTGTTGGTACTGATTATGCCGGTTTGCGTCTGGGCGACGACCCTGAGACTCTCCACTGATATCGACCTGCTGGTGCTGGATGGTAAAAAAGTTTCGAGTTCACTACTGCGTGGTGCAGAGAGCATTGAACTGGACAACGGCCCGCACCAGGTGGTTTTTCGGGTCGAGAAGACGATTCACGTCGCCAGCCATGAACAGCGGGTTTATATCTCCCCGCCGCTGGTCGCCAGCTTTAACACCCAGCGCGTCAGCCAGGTTAATTTTAGTCTCCCCCGGCTGGAAACCGAAAAAGAGTCGCAGATATTTGATGCCGCGCCGCGCATCGCGCTGCTGGACGGCGATGCGATGCCTATTCCGGTTAAGCTGGATATCCTGGCGATCAGCAACACGCCTAAAGGCGTCAATTATGAGTACGACACCGAGCGTTATAACAAAGCCGGATTAAGCGCCTCGCTGCCCCAGTTTGCTACCCAGATGGCGGATGACAGCACCCTGCTTTCCGGCGTTTCAGAACTGGATATGCCGCCGCCGCAGTCGCAAACGCTCACCGAGCAGCGTCTGAAATACTGGTTTGCCCAGGCCGATCCCCAGACCCGTAACCGCTTTATGCAGTGGGCGAAGGAGCAACCCTCCTCCTGAGCCGCAAAATTTACTCCTTTTTGTTGCAGCGTCAGATGCTTCCAGTAATCTGTAACCAGTTAAATTGACGGATACCGATATGGAACTTACAACACGCACACTCCCGGAACGTAAACATATTGCGCTGGTGGCACACGATCACTGCAAACAGATGCTGCTGAACTGGGTGCAGCGCCACAAAGCGCTGCTGCAAAACCATGCGCTTTCCGCAACCGGCACGACCGGCAACCTGATCCACCGCGAAACCGGCCTGCAGATCAACGCCATGCTGAGCGGCCCGATGGGCGGCGATCAGCAGGTGGGCGCCCTGATCTCTGAGGGGAAAATTGACGTGATGATCTTCTTCTGGGATCCGC
>DKMV01000393.1:0-415 GCA_002469605.1 Leclercia sp. UBA7405 | reverse complement strand
GATCTTCTTCTGGGATCCGCTTAACGCGGTGCCGCACGATCCGGATGTGAAAGCGCTGCTGCGTCTGGCGACGGTGTGGAATATTCCGGTGGCGACCAACCTCTCAACCGCCGATTTTATTATCGAGTCGCCGCAGTTCAACCGCCCGATTGAGATCCAGATCCCCGACTACCCGCGTTATCTGGCAGAGCGTCTGAAGTAAACCGCTGCCGGGTGCGCGTCACCCGGCTGGCTATCAGGGCTTTTTTGCCACCGGCACATCAAGCTGGCGCAGTACTTCCACAAAAGGTGACGGCTGCTGCTTATTGAACAGCAGCCAGACGCGATGCCGGGCCCGGGTGATGGCCACGTACAGCAGGCGGCGCTCTTCCGCATCCGGAAAATCTTCCGGGGCGGGCAGCAGCGCCTGCTCCAT
>DKMV01000096.1 GCA_002469605.1 Leclercia sp. UBA7405 | reverse complement strand
GGTCAGCGCCTGATTGGCGAATCCGGCGGTCAGACTTACCGTCTGGGCGACCGCGTCGAAGTTAAAGTCGAAGCCGTCAATATGGACGAGCGTAAAATCGACTTTAGCCTCATCTCTAGCGAACGCGCGCCGCGCAATGTGGGTAAAACCGCGCGCGATAACGCGAAGAAAGGAGCGAAGAGCAATACCGGTGGTAAACGCCGTCAGGCGGGCAAGCGGGTAAACTTCGAGCCGGACAGCGCCTTCCGCGGTGAGAAGAAACAGAAGCCGAAAGCCGCGAAGAAAGAGGGCAGAAAGGCCAGTAAGCCTTCAGCCAAATCGCAAAAAATTGCCGCCGCGACCAAAGCAAAGCGTGCTGCGAAGAAACAGCAGGCGGAGTAAACTCTCCGCCTCACCCTGTCCCTCTCCCTGGCGTGGAGAGGGAAAAGAAAAGTCATAACGAGAAACATCAATGAGTGAAATGATTTACGGCATCCACGCGGTGCAGGCCCTGCTGGAGCGCGCACCGGAGCGTTTTCAGGAAGTGTTTATTCTGAAGGGGCGTGAAGATAAACGCCTGATGCCGCTGATCCACGCGCTGGAAGCGCAGGGCGTGGTGATCCAGCTGGCGAACCGCCAGTACCTGGATGAGAAAAGCGAGGGGGCGGTGCATCAGGGCATTATCGCCCGCGTTAAGCCGGGCCGTCAGTATCAGGAAAACGATCTGCCGGATCTGATCGCCGGGCTGGATAACCCCTTCTTCCTGATCCTCGACGGCGTAACCGATCCGCACAACCTCGGCGCCTGCCTGCGTAGCGCCGACGCGGCGGGCGTGCACGCGGTAATCGTGCCGAAAGATCGCTCTGCCCAGCTGAACGCGACGGCGAAGAAAGTGGCCTGCGGCGCGGCGGAAAACGTCCCGCTGATCCGCGTCACTAACCTGGCGCGCACCATGCGCCAGCTGCAGGAAGAGAACATCTGGATCGTAGGCACCGCCGGTGAAGCGGACCATACCCTCTTCCAGAGCAAAATGACCGGCCGTCTGGCGCTGGTAATGGGTGCTGAAGGCGAAGGAATGCGTCGTTTAACGCGTGAACATTGCGATGAGCTGATCAGCATTCCAATGGCGGGCAGCGTCTCCTCCCTGAACGTCTCCGTGGCAACCGGCATCTGCCTGTTTGAAGCGGTGCGCCAGCGCGGGTAAATAATAAGGCCTTCAAAGAAGGCCTTTCGTGTATTCGCCCTCTCCCACAGGGAGAGGGTTGAGGTGAGGGCACCAGACGGCGATCGTCCAGCCCTTACTCCTCCAGCGACCGCAAATGGTCATCCTTTCTGAGCGTCATCAGCGCCGCGATACTCACCACCGCCGTTGCCATCACGTAGTAAGCTGGAATATCCAGATTCCCCGTCTCTTTGATAAGCCCGGTGATAATGAGCCCCGCGCAGCCAGAGAACAGGGCGTTCGACAGGGAGTAGGCCAGCCCCAGCCCGGTGTAGCGCACGCGCGTCGGGAACATCTCTGAGAGCATCGCCGGACCCGGGCCCGCCAGCATGCCCACCAGCCCGCCGGCAATCAACACGACTAGCGCTTTAATCGCCAGGGTACTGGACTCTGCTTGCAAAATTTTCAGCAGCGGCAGGGCGAGGATCAACAGCAGTACCGCGGCAATCACCATTATCCTGCGCCGCCCAACGCGGTCGCTCAGCCAGCCGGAGGGAATAATGGTCAGGGCAAAGCCAATATTTGAAATGACCGCGATCAGCAGCGCCTGGTTAAAGCCGGTATGCAGGGCAGACTGCAGATAGGCGGGCATGATCACCAGATAGGTATAGCCCGCAGCGGACCAGACCATCACCCGACCAATACCTGTCACAATCGCTTTCAGCGTCGCGCCGGCCTCGGCTTTTTGTGTTACCGGTTTGGCCTGCTGCTTCACAAAGCTGGGAGTCTCTTCCATGCTGACCCGCAGCCACAGGGCGATGGCCCCCAGCGGCAGGGCGACAAAAAACGGGATCCGCCAGCCCCAGTCGTGCAGCGCCTCGGGCGTAAGCCACGCCGAAAGTAACGCCACGATCCCCGCTCCCGCCAGCAGGCCAAGAGCCACGGTGAAGGACTGCCAGGCGCCATACAGCCCGCGTTTACCGCGCGGTGCAAACTCGGTCATCAGCGACACCGCCCCGCCATATTCGCCCCCGGCGAACAGCCCCTGCAAAATGCGCAGCCCGGTGACGATCAGCGGCGCGGCAATCCCGATGCTGGCATACACCGGCACCAGGCCAATGGCGGCGGTCGCCAGCGTCATCATGATTAGCACCAGAATGAGCGTCGGCTTACGCCCGATGCGATCGCCCATTCGCCCGAAGACCACCGCCCCGAGCGGGCGAAAGAAGAAGGCGATAGCAAAGGAGGCGTAGGTGAGGATCAGGCTGGTCAGCCCGCTCTCCCCCTCCAGCTGGAAGAAGTTTTTCGCAATGACGGTGGCCAGGAAGCCATAGACCGCAAATTCGTACCACTCGATAAAGTTGCCGATGGAGCCGGCAATTAACGCCCTTTTGTGCGCATCCGGCGCACGTTGTGTGGAGTGCATAATTTTTCTCTTCTGAAAGGGGCAAGAATAAATTATTCAACATAAGGGACGATGGGAAATAGTTTATTCGTATGTTATGTGAGCTGTTTCACGAATGCTCTTAACGATCTCTCCCGTCGTGTGACCCCCCTCCCATGCAGCGACGCCCTGCTCTGTCCATACTTATCACCAGGTGCCACTAAAGGAGGAAAAACAATGCAATGGCAGACGCATACCGTGTTTAATCAGCCTTCGCCGCTGACAAACAGCAACCTTTTTCTCTCAGATCGCGCCCTCTGTGAGGCGGTGAGCCGCGAGGGGGCTGGCTGGGATCAGGACCTGCTCGCCAGTATTGGCCAGCAGCTGGGCACGGCGGAGTCGCTGGAGCTGGGCAGGCTGGCTAACGCCAATCCTCCCGAACTTCTGCGTTACGATGCGGCAGGCGCCCGGCTGGACGATGTACGTTTTTACCCCGCCTGGCATCTGCTGATGCAGGGGCTGTACGCTAACCGGGTGCACAACCTGGCGTGGGAAGAGGAGGCCCGTAAAGGATCCTTTGTGGCCCGGGCCGCGCGCTTTATCCTGCACGCCCAGGTGGAGGCCGGTACCCTTTGCCCCGTCACCATGACCTTTGCCGCCACGCCGCTGTTGCAGCAGGCGCTGCCCCGTGCCTTTCACGACTGGCTGACGCCGCTGATGAGCGACCGTTACGACCCTCATCTGGGCCCGGGCAACCAGAAGCGCGGCCTGCTGATCGGCATGGGAATGACCGAAAAGCAGGGCGGTTCTGACGTGCTGAGTAACACTACCCGGGCGGAAAAGTGCGCCGACGGCAGCTACCGGGTGGTGGGGCATAAATGGTTCTTCTCGGTACCGCAGAGCGACGCCCATCTGGTGCTGGCGCAGGCTAAAGGCGGGCTGTCATGCTTCTTTGTCCCGCGTTTTTTACCGGACGGGCTGCGCAACGCCGTGCGGCTGGAGCGGCTGAAAGACAAACTGGGCAATCGCTCGAACGCCAGCACGGAAGCCGAGTTTATGGAGGCCTCCGGCTGGCTGCTGGGGGAAGAGGGG
This sequence comes from Leclercia sp. UBA7405, assembly GCA_002469605.1. Lineage (GTDB taxonomy): Bacteria > Pseudomonadota > Gammaproteobacteria > Enterobacterales > Enterobacteriaceae > Enterobacter. The sequence goes on along the minus strand of DKMV01000096.1, from coordinate 1,243 downwards.
GAGGGGATCCGCCAGATTCTGAAGATGGGCGGCCTGACCCGCTTCGACTGCGCCCTGGGCAGCCACGGGCTGATGCGCCGCGCTCTGTCGGTCGCGCTCTATCACGCTCACCAGCGGCAGACCTTTGGCAAAAACCTGATCGATCAGCCGCTGATGCGCGACGTGCTCAGCCGGATGGCGCTGCAGCTGGAAGGGCAGACCGCGCTGCTCATGCGCCTGGCGAGGGCGTGGGATAACCGCGGCGACGAGCAGGAGAGGCTGTGGGCCAGGTTATTCACCCCGGCGGCGAAATTCACCGTCTGCAAGGCGGGTATCCCCTTTGTGGCCGAGGCGATGGAGGTGCTGGGCGGGATCGGCTACTGCGAAGAGAGCGAACTGCCGCGCCTGTACCGGGAAATGCCGGTGAACAGTATCTGGGAGGGCTCGGGCAATATCATGAGCCTGGACGTGCTGCGGGTGCTGGCGAAACAGCCCGGGGTGATGGATCTGCTGGCCGCTGATTTTGCCGCAGTGAAGGGTCAGGATCGTCACTTCGACCGCAGCTGGCGCCAGCTACAGCAGAGATTACGTAAACCGCAGGAGGCGCAGGGCAGGGAAATCGCCCGGCAGATCTTCCTGCTGGGCGCGGGGGCTCAGATGTTGCGTCATGCGTCACCGCCGGTGGCGCAGGCCTGGTGTCGCGAAATGCTTGATGCCCGCGGCGGGTCCCTGCTCAACGAGCAGGTCCAGGACGACCTGCTGCTGCGCGCCACGGGCGGGGTTGCCTGAGCCTTACAGACGGAACAGGCTAACCAGATCGGTCAGGTGCGACCCTTTCTCCCGCAGGCTCTGTGCCGTCTGTTCACTGCGCGAGACGCGGTCGGCGTTGATATGCGACGCTTCGCCGATATGCGTCATCGCCAGGTTCACCTGGCCAATGCCTGCCGACTGCTCATGGGAGGCGTGGTTAATCTCGGTCACCAGCTGGTTGATGTTATCGATATGCACGATGATGCTCTGCATCGCCTGACGGGTCTGCTCCGACAGGGCGTGGCCCTCGCTCACTTTGCTGAGCGTATCGCCAATCAGCTGTTCGATCTCTTTCACCGCGTTGGCGCTGCGCGCCGCCAGCGCGCGTACTTCCTGGGCCACGACGGCGAAGCCTTTACCGTGCTCACCTGCCCGGGCGGCCTCTACGGCGGCGTTCAGGGCCAGAATATTGGTCTGAAACGCGATACCCTCGATCACCCGGGTGATAGCTTCA
>DKMV01000394.1 GCA_002469605.1 Leclercia sp. UBA7405 | reverse complement strand
GAGCCGATCACCATCAATATGAACGTCAAGATTGAACACGAGATCCACATCAAAGTGGATAAAGACGTGGAATCGCTGCTGAAATCGCGCAGCGATCTGTTCTGAGGTCGCCATGAGAAACCTGTTTGCCATTATCCTGCTGTCGCTGGGGCTTTGTGCTCAGGCGGCGGCGCTGACCCTTAACGAAGCCCGCAGCCAGGGGCGGGTGGGCGAAACCCTTGAGGGCTATCTGGCCCCCGTCGCCCGCGATAAAGAGACCCTGGCGCTGGTCGAGCAGATCAACCGGGCGCGCAGCGAAAGCTATCAGCAGCTGGCTGACAGCAACAATATTCCGGTGGATGAGGTGGCGAAGATGGCGGGCGTCAAGCTGGTGGCCCGCGCGCAGCCGGGAGAGTATGTGAAAGGCATTAACGGTAAGTGGCTGAAGAAATGATCTGCGGTGGCGTTGCCCTGTGAGGCAACATTCCTCCGGGTCAGGTATCGGCCCGGAGGGATTCATCTTTACGGCGTAACAATGTTAAACCAGAACTCAAACGGATCCATTGCCCCCAGCATCTGGTCGAGTTTGGCGCTATCTCCTGTGACCTTCACCTCGCCGCTATCCTGCGCCTGTTTCAGGGTGACTTCCTTAAGGATGATTTTATTGAGCGTATCGCGCGTCAGCGAGACGGTGGCGTCCGCGTTAGCGTCTTCGGCATTGGCGGTATGGTTCAGCACACCGTTTTCCAGCTCCAGCTTGTATTTACCGCCGTCGCTGCCAAGATCGATGTTGAATACTGATTTCGCATCTCCGGCTTTTTCTCCGTTAATGTGTACCGCCAGATAGTCAAAGAACATCTCCGGCGTCATGGCGCGCACCGTATCCGGGCTGGCGGTATTCGGCGTCGGGCCCTTCACCACGCCGTTACGCAGCTCCTGGGCGCCGGTCAGGTAGAAGTTACGCCACGGGCCAGACTCCGCCTGGTAGCCGAGCTGCTCCAGCGCATCCGCCTCCAGGTTGCGCGCCGCCTGGTTATTAGGATCGGCAAAGACCACTTTGCTCACTACCTGGGCCACCCAGCGGTAGTTACCCTGGTCAAAATCGGTTTTGGCTTTCTGCAGGATGGCGTCCGCGCCGCCCATATACTCAACGAATTTCTTCGCCCCTTCTTCCGGCGGCAGCTCGTCAAGGGTGGCCGGGTTGCCGTCGAACCAGCCAAGATAGAGCACGTAGGTCGCCTTCACGTCGTGGCTCACCGAGCCGTAATAGCCGCGGTTGGCCCAGGTGTGCGCCAGCGAGTCGGGCAGTTTAAAGTTAGCGGCAATCTCATCCCGGGTGAGCCCTTCGTTGGCCATGCGCAGGGTCTGGTCGTTGATGTAGCGATAGAGATCGCGCTGGCTCTTCAGCAGTTTGACGACGTTTTCATTACCCCAGGTTGGCCAGTGGTGCTGCGCCATCAGCACCTCGGCTTTATCACCCCAGCGCACAATGGCCTGGTTGATATATTTCGACCAGGGAAGCGGCTCGCGGATCTTGGCCCCGCGCAGGGAGTAGGTGTTGTGCAGGGTGTGGGTAACATCTTCGGCGGATTCGATCAGCTTTTTCTCTTCGATGTACCAGAGCATTTCCGACGGGGCCTCTGAGCCGGGTGCCAGCATAAAGTCATAGGTCAGGCCGTCGATCGTCTCTTTCTGACCATCTTTCTCGATGATATTGGTCGGAGCGATCAGGGTAACGGTCCCGGCGGAGGTGGTGGTCCCCAGCCCAGCGCCGACCTGGCCTTTGGCATCCGGCTTCAGCAGGTTACCGTACATATAGCTGGCGCGGCGGCTCATAACGTTGCCGGCCATGATGTTCTCCGCCACTGCGGCTTCCATAAAGCTGGCGGGAGCATAAATCTTCACTTTACCGGACTTCACGTCCGCCTCGTCCACCACCCCGCGCACGCCGCCATAGTGGTCTACGTGGCTGTGGGTATAGATCACGGCGACGACCGGCTTCTGGCCGCGATTTTTAAAATAGAGATCCATGCCGACCTTCGCGGTTTCGGCCGAGACCAGCGGATCGACCACGGTTACGCCCGAAGTGCCTTCTATAATGGTCATATTCGACAGATCGAGATTGCGGATCTGATAGACCCCGTCGGTCACCTCAAAGAGGCCGCTAATGTTAATGAGCTGGGCCTGACGCCACAGGCTGGGGTTCACCGTATCCGGCGCTTTGTCCCCCTCTTTGATAAACGCATATTGCTGGGGATCCCAGATAACATTGCCTTGCTCGCCCTTAATTACCTCCTGCGGCAGTGGGGCGATAAAGCCTTTATGGGCATCGGTAAAATCGGCGTTATCAGAGAAAGGGAGCTGGCTGAAGAGGGCATTGTTGGCCTGCTGGGTAGCGGCGGCGGCCTCTTTGGGGGCTTCAGCGGCCCAGGCGGGAAGGGTTTGCGTAACAATGAGTCCTGCAAGCGCGAGGCATCGCGCAATTTTATTGAATTTCATTCTTAAAACCTCTCAGAGTAGAAACAACGACAGGGGTGAACACATCGTGTGCTGGCTCAAAAACGGTCAAAGAAAGACAAAAAATAGAGGAAGGCTGAGGCAGGTATAAGTTGGTTGAATTATTCAATTAGTAAATGAAAGAAACTCCAATATGTCAAAACCGCTACTGCCACCGGGGCGCAGGCGCGGATTCGAGATAAAGGGGGAACTGCCGCGGGCAACTTGCCCGCGGTCGATCACCACCCGATTCAGGCCGGAAGTTCAGCGTCTTTAATATCGGCAACAGGGCCCAGAATGGCGCCGTCAAATTCCCGTACAGGCTCGCCGGCGGCCACGCGCGCAGGCCAGTCGTGGTTCGCCAAAGCCCCCCGGCCAAGGGCGATGAAATCGGCACCCATCTCCATCACCTGCACTGCGCGGCTTTCGTCATGCAGGCTGCCGTTAGCCATAATCGTAAGCTCCGGGGCATATTTGCGCGCCAGCTCAACCAGCGACAGGGAGTTGCCCGGGAAAGCGGGTTGCCAGGCTTCATATTCCGTCAGGTGCAGATAATCGATGCCAGACTGCACCAGCAGCGTAAACACGACCCGCGCGTCCTCTTCACCTCCCGCCCATGTATGCAGGAAATCATTTACCTTCGCCTGAGAGAGGCGGATACCGACGGGAACGTCCGGGCCAAGACGTTTTATGACGGTGGTAATAACCTCAAGGCTAAGCTGCAGGCGGCCTGCGATATCGCCTCCCCAGCGGTCGGTGCGCAGGTTGGTGTAATCGGTAAAAAACTGATCGAGAAGATAGCCGTTGGCGCCGTGGATCTCTACGCCGTCAAAGCCCGCTTCAAACACGGCATAAGAGGCGGCGTCGGCGAAGCTATTGATGATGCTCTGTATTTCATCTTCGTTCAGTTCACGGGGAACAGGATATTCACCTTCGCCGCGATAAAAGACCATCTGCTGGCCCACCGGGCGCACGGCGCTGGGGGCCACGGTTCCATCGATAAAATAGTTGCCCTGCGAGAGGGCGCCCGCGTGCTGGATCTGGGCAAACATCTGTCCCCCTTCCTTGTGTACCGCGTCGGTAACGTCGCGCCATCCTGCCGCCTGCTCCGGGCTGGTTAATCCGGCCTGGAACGCATAGGTCTGCGACCAGGCCCGGTCGATATAAATGCCTTCCGAGATCACCAGGCCAAATCCGCCGCGGGCAAAATCGCGGTAGTAGGCCTTCATGCGCTCGCCGGCTACGCCGTCCTCAGAGGCGCTGACGCGGGTCATGGGCGCCACCGTCAGACGGTTTTTTAACGCGAGCGTGCCGATTCGGCCGGGGGTAAAAAGGGGGGAGGTGTTCATAGGGTTTTCCTGAGTGATTAAATCGTTAAAACAATATAATGATTGTGATATGAGCGATAAACAGCGCAGGATGATAAGGTTGTATAACGATAATCGTTATAATTGGCCTTGGATTAAGCCTGAGGAGCCGGAGTGAGCATAAATTTGCAGGACGTAGCGCTGTTTCTGGTAATAACCGAAACGCGCAGCCTGACCCAGGCCGCGAAGCGGCAGGGCGTATCGGCAATGGCGGTATCAAGACGGCTCGCCGCGCTGGAGCAGGCGCTCGGAGCACGCCTCCTCCAGCGAACCACAAGGTCGGTTTCCCTCACCCAGGAGGGGCTGGAGTTTCTGCCTTATGCCCGGGCGCTGGTCGAGGCGGAGATGGGCGCGAGGGCGCTTTTTTCTCCCTCGACGCAGGGCGCGGCGGGGCTATTACGGATAACGGCCCCTTCGGGCTTTGGGCGGCGTAATATTTTGCCCCTGGTTCCCGACCTGCTGGCGGATAACCCGGAATTAAGCATCGATCTTCAGCTAAGCGAAGACGTGGTTGATATCGTCGGAAGAGGGATCGACGTGGCTATCCGTATCGCGCCGTTAAAAGACTCCACCCTTATCGCACGTAAAATTTCTGATAACCCGCGCGTGGTTTGCGCGTCCCCCGACTATCTGCGCGCGCACGGCACGCCCCGGGTGGTTGACGATTTAATACACCACCGCTGCCTGCGGCTCAGCAGCGTGCCGCAGTGGATTTTCGAACGCGAGGGCGAAGTGGTTCGCGTTGGCGTGGAGGGGCGTTTCCAGTCCGATAACGTCGAAGGGGTAAGAGAGCTGTGCGTACAGGGGCTGGGGATGGCGCAGCTGACCCGCTGGGATGTCATGCAGGAGATCCGCGCCGGGGCGCTGGTGGAGATTAGCCTGGCGGATGTTGCACCTCAGGCGCTGTCGATCTGGGCGCTGCTGCCGACGACGCGCTACCTTCCTCTGCGGGTCAGCACCTTTATCGATAAGCTGAAATCCTCGCTGACTGAGTTGGCATAAAAAATGGGGCCCGAAGGCCCCACGCTAAAGTCATCAGTAAGAACAGGCGTTATTCCGGCAGGGCGTACACCACTACCTGGTCGCCAACCTGATCCTTCAGGATGGTATTCCCCCCGGCGACGAAGGCCACGTACTGCCGACCCTTGTACTCATAAATCGACGGGTTAGCTACCGCAGGTGCTTCCGCCTGATCCGACCACAGCTCTTCACCGGTCTCAACGGAGTAGGCGCGGACCTTGGCATCCATAGAGGCGCCGATGAAGATCACGCCGCCCGCCGTCACAGCCGGGCCGCCAATGGTGGGTGAGCCCCAGCTTTCCGGCATAAAGAAGCCATACTGCTGAGAAGCACCAACCGGACGACGCCACTTCACATCACCCGTATGCATATCCAGCGCCACGATT
>DKMV01000032.1 GCA_002469605.1 Leclercia sp. UBA7405 | reverse complement strand
CGCTCTTCCGATCTACCGCCTACCGGCAGCCAGAGGAAGTTAGAGACCGCCACCAGCAGGGTTACCAGCAGGCTGTCCGAGGCGCTGAGCATAAGCACTTTCTTACCGAAGGTGGGGGCATAGACGGTAATCAGATAAAAGGCGGTGGTGGTCATAGCCACCATCAACATACCAGCAATAACGAATTGCCAGTTTGCTAAAAGGATTTTAAACGCGTCGCGCATCGCCAGATGGTTGCGACGGGCGGTGAACGCTTCGGTCTCTTCCAGCCTGCGGCGCAGAAGAAAGATGAAAGGGACAATCAGGCAACCCACCAGGAACGGCAGGCGCCAGCCCCATTCACGAATGGCGCTCTCTTCCAGCATCGCATTGAGGGCGAAACCCATAGCCGCGGCGACCATAATGGCCACCTGCTGGCTGCCGGATTGCCAGCTGGTGTAAAAGCCTTTACGGCCAGGCGTAGCGATTTCTGCCAGATAAACCGATACGCCGCCCAGCTCCGCACCCGCTGAGAAGCCCTGTAATAAACGCCCGCCCAGCACCAGCAGCGGAGCCCAGAAGCCAATTGCCTGATAGGAGGGAATGAGGACAATCAGGAAGGTTCCTGCGGCCATGATCGACAGGGTAACAATCAGCCCCTTACGTCTGCCGACCTTATCAATGTACGCGCCCAGAACCACGGCACCGATGGGCCGCATCAGAAAGCCTGCGCCAAAGACCGCGAAGGTCATCATCAGCGAGGCAAATTCACTGCTGGCCGGGAAAAAGGTATGGGCGATGTAGGTGGCATAAAATCCGAACAGGAAAAAATCAAATTGTTCCAGAAAATTACCCGAGGTCACACGCAGGATCGCACTGATTTTTGTCCGAGCCGTCATAGGTGCGTTAGTGGAATGCATTCTTATCTCCAGTTTGTTATTGGCACTTTTCAGCACCTGTCGTTGCAGACTGGATCAGGAAAATAAAGTAAATAAGCGCAATAAACTCATGGACCAATGCGTTTCACGCATGAATCTCTGTTAACAATTGCTACCGATAAGCTGTAACGGGTTTTTAACAATGTTATTGCGTGCAACCCAGGGCGAGCGGTGCGAAAAACGGGATGCCCGTTTTGTGACGAGGTTCATATCGGTCGCAGGCGCCAAAACAGGCGCAGGAGGGCAGAAGGAGGAGAAATGTCTTCGTCGTGTCAGGGAATACAGGGTAAAAAACCTCCCGCCGGGCGGCGGGAGGGGAGGAACTTAGGCTGCTACCAGGCTGTCGATGGCCGCTTTGGCATCGGACTGGGCTTTAGTTGCCACTTCCGGGCCGTAGGCAATGCCTTCCGCGAACACGAAGTTCACGTCGGTGATGCCGATAAAGCCGAGGAACAGGGTCAGGTACGGCGCAACCAGGTCGGTCGGGGTATCTTTGTGAATGCCGCCGCGGCTGGTCAGTACCACCGCACGCTTACCTTTCACCAGCCCTTCCGGACCGTTTTCGGTGTAACGGAAGGTCACACCGGCGCGGGCCACCAGGTCGAAGTAGTTCTTCAGCTGGGTCGGGATGTTGAAGTTGTACATCGGGGCGTTGATCACGATAACGTCGTGGGCCTGCAGTTCAGCAATCAGCTCATCAGAGAGGGCCAGCGCTTCCTGCTGACGCGGGGTGAGCGGGGCATCGCTCGGGCGCAGTGCACCTACCAGCTCCCCGTCCAGCACCGGAATCGGGTTAGCGGCCAGATCGCGCACGGTGATTTCGTCAGCGCTGTGCTGTTCACGCCACTGTTCAACGAAATAATCAGAGAGCTGACCAGACTGTGAGTACCCTGCCAGAATACTGGATTTAAGAACTAATACTTTGCTCATGGGTGGTTCCTTTATTGTATTTGATTGGGGGTTGCCCCGTTGCTTGCTGACACTTTATTCACAATCCTGCCACAGGGATAGCGCAATATATCGAAGCCTATGTTCGATTTTTTTGAATAAGGCGATGAAAGCGCCGGTGTGGTACTCTATATCAATCCTTTAAGTGAGATTTAGCCAGGCAGAGCACTGCCCTCTGACACTATGACAGAACAGCAAAAACTAACCTTCCCGATGCTCTCCCAACGGCTGGAAAACCTGACGCTGCGCGACAAACAGCGTTTCGCTCGCCGCCTGCATGGGGTCAAAAAGGTTAAAAATCCTGATGCACAACAGGCCATCTACCAGGAGATGGCGAAAGAGATTGAACAGGCTGCCGGTAAAGTTGTGCTGCGCGAAGCTGCGCGTCCGGCGATTACCTACCCGGAAAACCTGCCCGTCAGCCAGAAAAAGCAGGACATTCTCGAAGCCGTGCGCGATCACCAGGTGGTGATCGTGGCGGGGGAGACCGGCTCCGGTAAAACCACCCAGTTGCCCAAGATCTGTATGGAGCTGGGGCGTGGGGTGAAAGGGCTGATTGGCCACACCCAGCCGCGTCGTCTGGCGGCGCGCACCGTGGCGAACCGCATCGCCGAAGAGCTACAAACCGAGCCGGGCGGCTGCATCGGCTACAAGGTGCGCTTCAGCGATCACGTCAGCGACAACACCATGGTCAAGTTGATGACCGACGGGATCCTGCTGGCGGAAATTCAGCAGGATCGCCTGCTGATGCAGTACGACACCATCATCATCGATGAGGCCCACGAGCGCAGCCTGAATATCGACTTCCTGCTCGGCTACCTGAAAGAGCTGCTGCCCCGGCGCCCGGATCTGAAAATCATCATCACTTCCGCCACCATCGATCCGGAGCGCTTCTCGAAGCATTTCAACAATGCGCCCATTATCGAAGTCTCCGGCCGTACTTTCCCGGTGGAGGTGCGCTATCGCCCCATCATTGAAGAGGCGGATGACACCGAGCGCGACCAGCTGCAGGC
>DKMV01000107.1 GCA_002469605.1 Leclercia sp. UBA7405 | reverse complement strand
CGCTTTAAAGCGCTGCGCGTCGCCGGCCAGACCTGGGGCCTGTTCTTTGAACGCCTGAACGTCTCGGTGCAGAAGCTGGAAAACGCCATTGAGTTCTACGGCGCTATTTCTCATAACAAGCTGCATGGCCTGTCGGTGCAGGTTGAGACCAACCACGTTAAGCTGCCTCAGGTGGTGGATGGCTTTGCCAGCGAAGGGATTATTCAGTTCTTCTTTGAAGAGGCGGGGGATGAAACCGGGTTTAATATCTATATCCTGGATGAAACCAACCGCGCCGAGGTGTATCACCACTGCGAAGGCAGCAAAGAGGAGCTGGTGCGCGACGTGAGCCGCTTCTACTCCTCTTCACACGATCGCTTTACCTACGGCTCCAGCTTCATCAACTTCAACCTGCCGCAGTTCTACCAGATTGTGAAGGTGGACGGACGTGCGCAGGTGATCCCGTTCCGCTCGCAGGTGATAACTGCCGCGCCGGCTAACCAGGAAGCGGGCACTCCGCTGCTGCAGCAGTACTTCTCGTAGCGGTATTAAGCCCGGGCTACCGGGCTTAATAAAGGTTCTAGCGGAAACGCACCTTTTCCCCGGCCTGTGCGGTAGCAGCCTGCTCCAGCAGATCCCAGAAGCGTTCGCCGCTGCGATCGCAGATCCACTCGTCGCCCTTCAGGTCGAAGTGGTAGCCGCCCTGTTTGGTAGCCAGCCACACCTGATGCAGCGGCTCCTGGCGGTTGATGATAATTTTGCTGCCGTTTTCGAAGCTGATGGTCAGCACGCCGCCGTTGATTTCACAATCGATGTCGCTGTCGCCATCCCAGTCATCCAGACGCTCTTCAATGGTCTGCCAGAGGTCGTCTGCGAGGCGATGAAATTCACTGTCGTTCATGGGTCTGTTCCTGTTTTTCGTGATGGCGGCAGTATAACGCTAAATAATTCCCGATGCAGGTAAGCGGCAAACTCTTGCTTTTGTGTCTTCTCCTGCGATGATAGAAAACAGATTTGAACTTACGGGCAACCCATAATGAAAAACGTTTTTCGAACGCTTGCCGTTCTCGTTACGCTGTTTAGCCTGACCGGCTGTGGTCTGAAGGGCCCTCTCTATTTCCCGCCGAAAGATAAAACGACCCCGCCGCCTACCAGGCCAGTAGAGAGCCAGATTGAAACGACGACCCCGATCAGCAACGATCGTGGCGACAACGGTGGCCCGACTCAAGTGAACTACTGACGACCGGTTCTGTACCCGCGTAATGGAGCAAATGATGCAGTTCTCTAAAATGCATGGCCTTGGCAACGACTTTATGGTCGTCGACGCGGTAACGCAGAATGTCTTCTTTTCTCCGGAGCTGATCCGCCGTCTGGCGGACCGACACCTGGGCGTGGGCTTTGACCAGCTGCTGGTGGTGGAGCCGCCGTACGATCCGGATCTCGATTTTCACTATCGCATTTTTAACGCGGACGGCAGCGAAGTCTCCCAGTGCGGCAACGGGGCGCGCTGTTTCGCCCGCTTTGTGCGTCTGAAAGGCTTAACCAACAAGCGCGATATCCGCGTGAGTACGGCCAACGGTCGCATGGTGCTGAGCGTCACCGACGATGAGCTGGTGCGGGTCAACATGGGCGAACCCAACTTCGAGCCGGGGCAGGTGCCGTTTCGCGCCAACAAAGCGGAAAAGACCTATATCATGCGCGCTGCCGAGCAGACAGTCTTGTGCGGCGTAGTCTCTATGGGTAACCCTCACTGTGTGATTCAGGTTGATGATGTCACTACCGCCGCGGTTGAAACCCTCGGCCCGGTGCTGGAGAGCCATGAACGTTTTCCGGAGCGCGCCAATATCGGCTTTATGCAGGTGGTCAAGCGCGAGCATATTCGTCTACGCGTCTTTGAACGCGGCGCGGGGGAGACGCAGGCCTGCGGCAGCGGTGCCTGCGCGGCGGTCGCGGTGGGTATTTCACAAGGATTACTGGCAGAAGAGGTGCGCGTGGATTTACCGGGCGGCCGGCTTGATATCGCCTGGAAAGGTCCGGGGCAGCCATTGTATATGACCGGCCCGGCGGCACATGTTTATGACGGATTTATTCATCTATGAAGCAACCAGGGGAAGAACTGCAGGAAACCCTGACCGAGCTGGACGATAGCGCGGTCGTTGATTATCTGCTGCGCCATCCTGCATTTTTTATCCGCAATGCACGCGTCGTCGAACAGATGCGCGTGCCGCATCCGGTACGCGAAACCGTGTCGCTGGTCGAATGGCACATGGCGCGGGCGCGTAACCACATCCACCATCTTGAAGAGAACATCTCCCTGCTGATGGAGCAGGCCAGCACTAACGAAGGCCTGTTTTACCAGCTGCTGCATCTGCAATCCCGGCTGGCTTCTGCCGGCAGCCTGGAGGAGTTTCTCATGCGCTTCCACCGCTGGGCGCGGGAGCTGGGGCTGGCAGGCGCCACCATCCGGCTCTTTCCCGACCGCTGGCGCATCGGCGCACCCTCCAGGTTTACCCATCTGGCTCTGAATCGTCAGGCTTTTGAGCCGCTGCGTATTCAACGCCTGGGGCAAGCGCATCACTATCTGGGGCCGCTCAATGGCCCGGAGTTGCTGGTGGTATTGCCCGAGGCGAAAGCCATAGGTTCGGTCGCCATGTCGCTGATGGGACGCGAGGGCGACCTCGGCGTGATTATCTTCAGCAGCCGCGACGCGCAGCATTACCAGCAGGGGCAGGGCACTCGGCTTTTGCAGGAGATTGCTTTAATGCTGCCCGAACTGCTGGAGCGCTGGGTTGAGCGCCTATGACCGCCACCCCGCTTGCCCCCGCCGTCACCCGTTTTTTACGCTATCTGAGCGTTGAACGTCAGCTTAGCCCCATTACGCTGCTCAATTATCAGCGACAGCTGGATGCCATCATGCAGATCGCCCATGAGAGCGGCCTGCAAAGCTGGCAGCAGTGCGATGCCGCAACCGTGCGCGGTTTTGCCGTGCGTAGCCGCCGTAAAGGGCTTGGCCCCGCCAGCCTGGCGCTGCGCCTCTCGGCGTTGCGTAGTTTCTTCGACTGGATGGTAAGCCAGGGCGAGCTGCCGGCTAACCCGGCGAAAGGCGTTTCGGCGCCAAAAGCGCCGCGCCATCTGCCGAAAAATATCGATGTTGATGACGTGAACCGCCTGCTGGATATCGATCTCAACGATCCGCTGGCGGTACGCGACAGGGCGATGCTGGAGGTGATGTACGGCGCCGGCCTGCGTTTATCGGAGCTGGTGAACCTGGATCTCAAACATCTGGATCTCGACACCGGCGAAGTGTGGGTGATGGGTAAGGGGAGCAAAGAGCGCCGCCTGCCGATTGGCCGCAACGCGGTGGCCTGGATCGAACACTGGCTGGATCTGCGCGGCCTGTTTGGCAGCGAGGAGAACGCGCTGTTTCTCTCGAAGCTCGGGAAACGCATCTCGGCGCGCAATGTGCAAAAGCGTTTCGCCGAGTGGGGCATCAAGCAGGGGCTGAACAGCCACGTCCATCCCCACAAGCTGCGCCACTCGTTTGCCACCCATATGCTTGAGTCCAGCGGCGATCTGCGCGGCGTGCAGGAGCTGCTGGGGCACGCCAACCTCACCACCACGCAAATTTATACTCATCTCGACTTTCAACACCTCGCCTCGGTGTACGACGCGGCGCATCCACGCGCCAAACGGGGGAAATAATGCGTTTTTACCGCCCACTGGGCCAGATCTCTGCCCTGACCTTTGACCTTGACGACACGCTCTACGACAACCGACCGGTGATCCTGCGTACCGAGCAGGAGGCGCTGAGCTTCGTGCAGAACTACCATCCCGCATTAAAAACGCTGGAAAACAAAGAGTTTCACCGCCTGCGCCAGGCGCTGCGGGACAGCGAGCCGGATATTTATCACGACGTCACCGAATGGCGCCGTCGCGCCGTTGAGCTGGCGATGCTGAACGCTGGCCTGAGCGCCGCCGAGGCCGCCGCCGGCGCCCGGGCGGCAATGGAGAATTTCGCCACCTGGCGCAGCCGCATCGACGTGCCGCAGGCCACCCACGATACGCTGGCGAAACTGGCGGCAAAGTGGCCGCTGGTGGCCATCACCAACGGCAACGCCCAGCCGGAGCTGTTTGGCCTCGGCGACTACTTCCAGTTTGTGCTGCGCGCCGGGCCGCACGGGCGCTCCAAGCCCTTTAACGACATGTACCACCTGGCAGCCGAGAAGCTGGGCGTGCCTTTGGGCGACATTCTGCACGTGGGCGATGACCTGACCACCGACGTGGCCGGTGCCATCCGTTGCGGGATGCAGGCCTGCTGGATCAAGCCCGAAAACGCCGACCTGATGCAAACCTTCGACAGCCGCCTGCTGCCACACGTGGAAATTTCGCGGTTGGCATCCCTCACGACGCTGATATAATCACCAGCAGTATTGTATAAATTAACAGTATGTCCGGTCGCATTCGCCACCGGACAGATGACTTCTGGCGGTGCCAATGGACGTTTCTTACCTTCTCGATAGCCTTAATGATAAACAGCGGGATGCGGTTGCCGCTTCGCGCACTAACTTGCTGATTCTGGCAGGGGCAGGCAGTGGTAAGACCCGCGTTCTGGTGCACCGTATCGCCTGGCTGCAGAGCGTCGAAAACTGCTCGCCGTACTCCATTATGGCGGTGACCTTTACCAACAAAGCGGCGGCGGAGATGCGCCACCGTATCGCCCAGCTGATGGGCTCCAGCCAGGGCGGCATGTGGGTCGGCACCTTCCACGGGCTGGCGCACCGCCTGCTGCGCGCGCACCATCTGGACGCTAACCTGCCGCAGGATTTCCAGATCCTCGACAGCGAAGATCAGCTGCGCCTGCTGAAGCGCCTGATCAAGGCCATGAACCTCGACGAGAAGCAGTGGCCGCCGCGCCAGGCCATGTGGTACATCAACGGCCAGAAAGACGAGGGGATCCGCCCTCACCATATTCAGAGCTTCGGCAATCCGGTCGAGCAGACCTGGCAAAAGGTCTATCAGGCCTATCAGGAAGCCTGCGACCGCGCCGGGCTGGTGGACTTTGCCGAGCTGCTGCTGCGTGCCCACGAGCTGTGGCTTAACAAGCCGCACATCCTGCAGCACTACCGCGAGCGCTTCACCAATATCCTGGTGGACGAATTCCAGGATACCAACAACATTCAGTACGCATGGATCCGCCTGCTGGCGGGCGATACCGGCAAGGTGATGATCGTGGGCGACGATGACCAGTCGATCTACGGCTGGCGCGGGGCGCAGGTGGAGAACATCCAGCGCTTCCTCAACGACTTCCCCGGTGCGCAGACCATCCGTCTGGAGCAGAACTACCGCTCCACCAGCAACATCCTCAGCGCCGCTAACGCCCTGATCGAAAACAACAACGGGCGACTGGGCAAAAAGCTGTGGACCGAAGGCGTGGACGGCGAGCCCATCTCCCTCTACTGCGCGTTCAACGAGCTCGACGAAGCCCGCTTTGTGGTTAACCGCATTAAGACCTGGCAGGAGAACGGCGGCGCGCTTGAGCACTGCGCCATTCTTTATCGCAGCAACGCCCAGTCACGCGTGCTGGAAGAGGCGTTACTGCAGGTCGGTATGCCGTACCGTATCTACGGCGGTATGCGCTTCTTCGAACGCCAGGAGATCAAAGATGCGCTCTCCTACCTGCGTCTGATTGCTAACCGCAACGACGACGCGGCCTTTGAGCGCGTGGTGAATACCCCGACGCGCGGCATTGGCGATCGCACCCTGGACGTGGTGCGCCAGGCTTCACGCGAGCGGCAGCTCACTCTCTGGCAGGCCTGCCGCGAGCTGTTGCAGGAGAAAGCCCTGGCCGGTCGCGCCGCCAGCGCGCTCCAGCGCTTCCTCGAGCTTATCGACGCCCTGGCGCAGGAGACGGCCGACATGCCGCTGCACGTGCAGACCGACCGGGTGATTAAAGACTCCGGCCTGCGCCTGATGTATGAGCAGGAGAAGGGCGAGAAGGGCCAGACCCGTATCGAGAACTTAGAGGAACTGGTGACGGCAACGCGCCAGTTCAGCTACAACGAAGAAGACGAAGATCTAATGCCGCTGCAGGCATTCCTCTCCCACGCCGCGCTGGAAGCGGGCGAAGGGCAGGCGGATACCTGGCAGGACGCGGTTCAGCTGATGACCCTGCACTCCGCGAAAGGGCTGGAGTTCCCGCAGGTGTTTATCGTCGGCATGGAAGAGGGGATGTTCCCGAGCCAGATGTCCCTCGATGAAGGCGGCCGCCTGGAAGAGGAGCGCCGTCTGGCCTACGTGGGCGTCACCCGCGCGATGCAAAAGCTGACGCTCACCTATGCGGAAACCCGCCGCCTGTATGGCAAAGAGGTCTACCACCGTCCGTCGCGCTTTATCGGCGAGCTGCCGGAGCAGTGCGTGGAAGAGGTGCGTCTGCGCGCCAGTATCAGCCGCCCGGTGAGCCATCAGCGGATGGGCACGCCAATCTCCGAGACCGATACCGGGTATAAGCTGGGGCAGCGCGTTCGCCATGCGAAATTCGGCGAGGGCACCATCGTGAATCTGGAGGGCAGCGGCGAGCACAGTCGCCTGCAGGTGGCGTTCCAGGGGCAGGGAATTAAATGGCTGGTAGCCGCTTACGCGAAGCTGGAAACGGTGTAACTTTCAGAAAAATATCATTATTTTGTAATTATCTGCTAGCCTTATATGTTGAGGGTGATTTATTGCTCATCAGCGTCCCGTTGCGTGTTGACGCCGCAGTTGCTGCTGGCGTAACATGCGCGCACGATTACGCTAAGAGGACATTCGCCTTGGACACACCCAGTACATACTGGCTCAATTCCCTGTCATCCAGGAACAACTCCTAAGGCTATCTCCTCACGCTGATGGCCTTAGTGGTTGTCAGCGACAAATATTCCCGTCGCGCTGAGTCAGGCTGTTTAATGGTCTGAAACCCAATTTGTTTCTGTGTGCCCACCGAACTGTCCGATATTTTTTGCATTGGGAGTCCCGGTCATGCTGAGCGCATTTCAACTGGAAAAAAACCGACTCACCCGGCTAGAAGCCGAGGAGTCACAACCCCTCATTGATGCCGTATGGGTGGATCTGGTCGAACCGGATGACGAAGAGCGTTTACGCGTTCAGTCAGAGCTTGGACAGAGCCTGGCGACCCGCCCGGAGCTGGAAGACATCGAAGCATCCGCCCGTTTCTTTGAAGACGAAGACGGCCTGCACATTCACTCCTTCTTCTTTTTTGAAGATGCGGAAGATCACGCGGGCAACTCCACCGTCGCTTTTACCATCCGCGATGGCCGCCTGTTTACCCTGCGCGAACGTGAACTGCCGGCGTTCCGCCTGTACCGTATGCGCGCCCGTAGCCAGGCGATGGTGGACGGCAACGCTTACGAGCTGCTGCTCGACCTGTTTGAAACCAAAATTGAACAGCTGGCGGATGAGATCGAGAACATCTACAGCGATCTGGAAAAGCTGAGCCGGGTGATTATGGAAGGGCATCAGGGGGATGAGTACGACGAAGCGCTCTCTACCCTGGCAGAGCTGGAAGATATCGGCTGGAAAGTGCGTCTGTGTCTGATGGATACCCAGCGCGCCCTGAACTTCCTGGTGCGTAAAGCGCGCCTGCCGGGCGGCCAGCTGGAACAGGCCCGTGAGATCCTGCGCGATATCGAATCCCTGCTGCCGCACAACGAATCCCTGTTCCAGAAGGTGAACTTCCTGATGCAGGCGGCGATGGGCTTTATCAACATCGAGCAGAACCGCATCATCAAGATCTTCTCGGTGGTCTCCGTGGTCTTCCTGCCGCCGACCCTGGTGGCCTCCAGCTACGGGATGAACTTTGAGTTTATGCCCGAGCTGAAGTGGAGCTTTGGCTATCCCGGCGCCATTGTCTTTATGATCCTCGCCGGGCTGGCGCCGTACCTCTACTTTAAGCGCCGCAACTGGCTGTAATGCTACGCCCTCTCCCACCGGGAGAGGGATATCACAACCCTTTGCGCGTCCTGCGCTGGGTATAGATCGCATCGGCAACGAAAATTGCCAGCGCCACCCAGATAAAGCCAAACGTCACCATCTTATCCGCCCCCGGCACTTCGCCGTAGAAGAGCACAGCCAGCAGGAACATCAGCGTTGGGCCAATGTACTGGAAGAAGCCCAGCGTGGAGAGGCGCAGGCGCGTGGCCGCGCCGGTAAAGCACAGCAGCGGAATGGTGGTGACCACGCCGGCAGCAATCAGCAACAGGTTCAGCGACATCGGGTTTTGCACCATATGGCTGGTGCTGCTGTCGGCGATGCCAAACAGGTAGATAGCGGCCACCGGCAGCAGCCACAGGGTTTCGAACAGCATCCCGGTCTGGGCTTCGACGGCGATTTTTTTACGCACCAGGCCGTAGAAGGCGAAGCTGAAGGCCAGGCCGAGGGCGATAATCGGCAGCGAGCCAAAGGTCCAGAGCTGCACCAGTACGCCGCAGAAGGCCAGCAGTACCGCCAGCCACTGCATGCGGCGGAAGCGCTCCCCGAGGAAGATCATCCCCAGTACGATATTCACCAGCGGGTTGATAAAGTAGCCGAGGCTCGCTTCCAGCATATGGTGATTATTCACCGACCAGATAAACAGCAGCCAGTTGCCGCCAATCAGCACCGCGGAGAGCGCCAGCAGGAAAATCTTCTTCGGCGTTTTTAGCAGGGTTTTCACCCCAGACCACTGGCGGCTGACGCTCATCAGCGCCACCATAAAGAAAAATGACCAGATAACGCGGTGGGTCAGAATTTCATCGGCGGGAACGTAGTAAATCAGCTTGAAGTAGGCGGGCGCGATACCCCAGATAAAATAAGCGGCAAGAGCG
>DKMV01000386.1:337-2877 GCA_002469605.1 Leclercia sp. UBA7405 | reverse complement strand
GCTGCATAACCGCGATATCGTGCAGCGCATGGATGACTCGGTGGTGCGCGCCAGCGGCGAGATGCTGCGCCGCTCGCGGGGCTATGTGCCGGATGCTCTCCCCCTGCCCCCCGGCTTTGAAGTTGCCCCCTCGCTGCTGTGCCTCGGGGCGGATCTCAAAAATACCTTTTGCCTGGTGCGCGGCGGGCAGACGGTGCTGAGTCAGCATCTTGGCGATCTCAATGACGACGGCGCGCTGGCCCAGTGGCAGCGGGCGCTCACGGCAATGCAGGATCTCTGGCAGTTTACCCCCGAGCGGGTAGTCACCGACGCCCATCCGGGCTATCGCTCAACGCAGCTCGGCGCAGAGATGCCCCTGCCGCAGACGCGCGTGCTGCATCACCACGCTCACGCAGCGGCCTGCATGGCCGAACACGGCTGGCCGCGCGACGGCGGAGATGTCATTACGCTGGTTCTGGACGGTATCGGCCAGGGGCAAAACGGCGCGCTCTGGGGCGGGGAGTGCCTGCGGGTGAACTACCGCGACTGCGAACGACTGGGAGGGCTGCCGGCGGTGGCCCTGCCCGGCGGCGACATGGCGGCCCGCCAGCCGTGGCGCAACCTGCTGGCCCAGTGGCTGGCCTTTGTCCCCGAGTGGCAGACGCTGCCCCAGGCGCGCGTGCTGGGTGATAAGCCCTGGCAGCCGCTGGCGAAGGCCATTGCGCGCGGGGTGAACGCGCCGCTGGCCTCCTCCGCCGGGCGGCTGTTTGACGCCGTAGCCGCGGCAACCGGCTGTGCTCCGGCGCAGCTGAGCTACGAAGGCGAGGCCGCCTGTCGGCTGGAGGCCCTGGCCCTGAGCGCTTCGCCGATAACGCATCCGCTGACCATGCCGCTGCGCGACGGCGAGCTGGACCTGGCGACCTTCTGGCGCGGATGGCTGGCCTGGCAGGCCCCGGACGCCGAACGGGCATGGGCGTTTCACGATGCCCTCGCGCAGGGGCTGGCAACGCTTGCCGCGCAGCACGCCCGGCAGCGCCATATCTCTACCATTGTGTGCAGCGGCGGCGTGCTGCACAACCGGCTGCTGCGGGCGCGCCTGCGGTTCTGGCTTGGCGATTTTACCGTCCTGTTTCCCGAGCGGCTCCCCGCCGGGGACGGGGCGGTGGCATTTGGACAGGCAGTCATTGCTGCCGCGACATTTTCCTGATTCTGGATCTCACTATGTTTATGCACTATTTCAACAACCATCCTAAAGCCGTGGCGCTGATGCTGGCGCTGGTCGTGACCAATATTGTGGCCTGGGGAACGGCGTTTTATCTCTTTCACGCCACGCCGTCGCTGCTGGCGGCAAGCCTGCTGGCCTGGTGCTACGGCCTGCGCCACGCGGTGGATGCGGACCACATCGCCGCCATCGATAACGTAACCCGCAAGATGATGCAGCAGGGCAAACGCCCCTGCGGCGTAGGGGCCTGGTTCTCACTCGGCCACTCCACCATCGTGGTGCTGGCCTCGATTGCCATCGCCGCCACCGCCACGGCCTTTAGCCGCCATATGGCGTGGTTCCACGACACCGGCGGCACTATCGGCACCGCGGTCTCGGCCTTTTTCCTGCTGGCGATGGCGCTGGTGAACCTGATTATCCTGCGCGACGTCTGGGGCAGCTTTAACAAGATGAAGCGCGGCGAACGGGTGCCTGATGCCATGACCTTTGAGGGCGGCGGCGTGATGAACCGGCTGTTCCGCCCGGCATTTCGCCTGGTGACCCGCAGCTGGCATATGTATCTGGTGGGCTTCCTGTTTGGCCTCGGCTTTGACACCGCCACCGAAATTGGGGTGCTGGGGATCTCCGCCGCAGGTGCCTCCAGCGGGATGTCGGTGTGGGCGATCATGGTCTTCCCCCTGCTGTTCACCAGCGGCATGGCGCTGATCGACACCCTCGATAACCTGATTATGGTCGGCGCCTACGGCTGGGCATTTAATAAACCCCAGCGCAAGCTCTACTACAACATGACCATCACCGGCACCTCGGTAGTGGTGGCGCTGTTTATCGGTGGGCTGGAGGCGCTGGGCCTGCTGGCGGACAAGCTCGGCCTGGAGGGCGGCCTGTGGAACGGCGTCGCCGCCCTGAATGATAACCTGGGGAACGCGGGCTTTATCGTGGTCGCCCTCTTCGTTGCCTGCTGGCTCATCTCCCTGATTAACTACCGCCGCAAAGGCTACGACGCGCTGGTTGTGCGTTAATTCCTCGTCACCGCTGTCCGTTCGTCATGTCATTTTTGTCGAACGGACAGCGCGCGTTAACTCCCTTTTCAATTTTTCATTACTTTTCAGGGTATTAACCGCTATTTTTATAGTGGCACGCTTCATGCATATCCCGGCTACATGAATAAGAACGGGAGTTCATACCGATGAAGAAAGTGGTCACGGTTTGCCCCTATTGCGCCTCGGGTTGCAAGATAAACCTGGTGGTCAATAACGGCAAAGTCGTCAAGGCTGAAGCAGCAATGGGTAAAACCAATCAGGGCGATCTCTGCCTGAAGGGGTATTACGGCTGGGATTTT
>DKMV01000386.1:0-252 GCA_002469605.1 Leclercia sp. UBA7405 | reverse complement strand
GGGTATTACGGCTGGGATTTTATTAACGACACCAAAATCCTGACGCCGCGCCTGAAATCGCCGATGATCCGGCGTACGCGCGGCGGCAAGCTGGAGGCGGTCTCCTGGGATGAAGCCCTGGATTACGTTGCGACTAAACTCAGCGCCATTAAGGCTAAGCACGGGCCGGATGCGATCATGACCACCGGGTCATCGCGCGGTACCGGGAATGAAACCAACTATGTAATGCAAAAATTTGCCCGCGCGGCCATC
>DKMV01000374.1 GCA_002469605.1 Leclercia sp. UBA7405 | reverse complement strand
GTCAGCATCGGCAGCGCCAGCCCGTTTGGGCTGCATCACCCGGCCTTTAATCCGGACGAGGCGCTAATTGAACCTGCCGCGCGCTATTTTGCGCAACTCGCCGAAAAAGCCTTACAACAGCTATAACCTTTGAGGGGTGAATATGTCAGCACCACGACAACTGCGACTGGGCACCATACTGCATGGCGCATCGGGAAATATGTCCGCCTGGCGTCATCCTGCCGCCGTGGCCGATGCCAGCATTAATTTTAACTTTGTGAAAGAGACGGCGTTAAAAGCGGAAGAGGGGAAGCTCGACTTTATCTTTGTTGCCGACGGGCTCTATATCAACGAGAAATCGATCCCCCACTTTTTAAACCGCTTCGAGCCGCTGACGGTGCTATCGGCCCTGGCGACCATCACCTCGCGCCTGGGGCTGGTGGGAACCCTCTCCACCTCCTACAGCGAGCCCTTTACCGTGGCGCGCCAGTTCGCCAGCCTCGACCATTTAAGCAACGGCCGCGCGGGCTGGCACGTGGTCACCTCGCCGCTGGAGGGCTCGGCGAAAAACTTCTCCCGCGACCAGCATCCGGAGCACGCCCTGCGCTATCGCATCGCTGATGAGTACCTCGACGTGGTGAAAGGGCTGTGGGACTCCTGGGAGGAGGACGCCTTTATCCGCGATAAAGCCAGCGGCCAGTTCTTCGATCCGCAAAAGCTGCACGCGCTGAACCACCAGGGAGATTTTTTCAAAGTTGCCGGGCCGCTGAATATTGGCCGCACGCCGCAGGGGCGCCCGATCGTCTTCCAGGCGGGCGCCTCGGACGACGGCAAAAAGCTGGCGGCGAAACACGCTGACGCCATCTTTACCCACCATGAAAGCCTGCAAGAGGCACAGGCCTTTTACCGGGACGTGAAGCAGCAGCTGGAAATTAACGGCCGCCGCCCTGAAGAGTTGCATATTTTCCAGGGAGTGAGCGTCATCGTCGGGGACGACGCAGAGGACGTGGAAAACCAGTATCAAACCACCGCGGCGCTGGTCTCTGTTACCGATGCGCTGAATTACCTCGGGCGCTACTTCGAGCACCACGATTTTGCGCAGTATCCGCTGGACGAGCCCTTCCCGGATATCGGCGATCTGGGTCAGAACAGCTTTCGCAGCACCACCGATGAAATTAAGCGTAACGCCCGCGAGCGCCATTTAACCCTGCGCCAGGTGGCGCTGGAGGCGGCATCGCCGCGCCCGCGCTTTGCCGGCACACCGGAGCAGGTAGCGGACGGGCTCCAGCAGTGGTTCGACGCCCATGCCGCCGACGGCTTTATCATCCAGGGCGGCACGCCGGATACCTTCCCGCGCTTTGTTGACCAGGTGGTGCCGCTTTTACAGGCCCGCGGACTCTTTCGCCGGGATTATCCCGGCACCACGCTGCGCGACAGCCTGGGACTCGCCCAGCCCGCAAACCAGTTCGTAAAACAATAAAAGAGAACCCCGCTATGCAGAAAACTTCGCTTATTCTGGCGCTTGCGCTGGCCTTTACCTCTGCGGCACAGGCAGAGAACGTGACGATTAACGGCACCGGCGTCAGCCTGGAGGCCAACAAAACGCCGGTTAACACCGCGAAAAATCCGCAGGCCATCGCCAGCCTGCCCGCCGGATTTAAGCCTGCGGTGCCGGGCAAGTTTACGGTGGCCATTTCCGCCCAGAGCCAGCCACCGCTGACGGTCTTTGCTGACGACAACAAAACGCTGATTGGTAGCGAGGCGGATATCGCCCGCCTGGTGGCCGACAGCCTGGGGCTGGAGCTGAACGTGGTGCCCACCTCCTGGGAGGACTGGCCGCTGGGAGTCGCCTCCGGCAAATACGACGCGGCGATCAGCAATATTACCGTCACTAAAGCGCGCAAAGAGAAGTTCGACTTTGCCACCTACCGTAAAGATTCCCTTGGCTTCTACGTGAAATCCACCAGCCCGATCAAGAGCCTGGTGAAAGCGGAAGATATCGCCGGGCTGAAGATCATCGTCGGGTCCGGCACCAACCAAGAGGCGATCCTGCTGGCGTGGGATGCCGAAAACCAGAAGAAGGGGCTGAAGCCCTTTACCCCTATCTACACCAAAGATGACGCCGCCCAGACGCTGGCGCTGCAGTCCGGGCGGGCGGATGCCTACTTCGGGCCGAACGTCATCGGCGCATGGAAGGCGGCCCTGACCGGCAAAACCCGGCTGGTGGGCAGCGTGGACGGCGGCTGGCCGAAGGCGGCGCATATCGCCGTCACCCTGAAAAAAGGCAGCGGCCTGGCAGAGCCGGTGCAGATTGCCCTGAACGGGGTGATTAAAAACGGCGACTACGACAAGGTGCTGAACCGCTGGGGCGAGGGGGTGGAACGCATCCCGGCCTCAGAGGTGAATCCGGCCGGTCTTGGCGATTAAGGGGGTTACATGAGCGATTTTTTCCGCGACGTCTCCCCGGAAGATGCCGATCTTCAGCCCATCATCGAGGGGCTGTTCGGTGAATATGCCGCCCGCTACGGCGACTACTTCTCAAAGGATGCTGAAGTCGAGCTGACCGAGTGGTATCTGGCGCCCCAGGGGCTGTTTATCGTGCTGGAGCGCGACGGGGCGATTATCGCCACCGGCGCCTACAAGCCCTTTGACGCGCAGACCGCCGAGATAAAGCGCATCTGGACCGACAAAACCCTGCGCCAGCAGGGGCTGGCGGCGCGGGTGGTGCAGGAGCTGGAGCGCCGGGCGCTGTTGGCGGGCTATAGCCAGATCTACCTCACCACCGGCTTTCGCCAGCCGGAGGCGGTACGGCTCTACCTCAGCCAGGGCTACCAGCCGCAGTTTGACCTTAACCGCGATCCGGAAGAGTACAGCCAGCCGCCGTTCGATGGCCGCCTGCGCTTTACCAAAAGCCTGGCTCAAGTCGCCTTCAGCAAAACCGCATAAGGAATCTCCATGAACAACCCTGAAACCATCAAAGTGGTCCCGGCGCGCTACCCGCTGCGCACCCTTGGGGCCGTCGTGGCGCTGTTTGTGCTGGCGGCGGTCGTCCAGTCGGTAGCCTTTAACCCGCGCTGGGAGTGGGCGGTCTTTGCCCGCTGGTTTTTCGACCCGGTGATCCTCGAAGGGGTAGGCCAGACGCTGCTGCTCACCCTGATTGGCACCGTGCTGAGCGTGGTCATCGGCGGGATGCTTGCCCTGGCGCGCCTCTCGTCGTCGTGGCTATTGAGCACGCTGGCCTGGGGCTATATCTGGCTGTTTCGCTCGCTGCCGCTGATTGTGGTGCTGATAATCCTCTATAACTTCTCCTATCTGTACGACACCCTCTCGCTGGGCGTCCCCTTTACGCAGATCTCCTGGGGCAGCTTTGAGACGATTAACGTGCTGGGGCAGTTCTCCACGGCGGTGGTGGGACTGACTCTGGTACAGAGCGCCTATACCGCCGAAATTATCCGCGGCGGCTTTTTAGGGGTCGATCACGGTCAGTACGAAGCCGCCGCCGCCCTCGGGCTGCCCGCCTGGCGCCGCACCCTGCGCATTATTCTGCCGCAGGCGCTGCGCACCATCCTGCCCGCCGGGTTTAATGAGATCATCAGCCTCGCCAAAGGCACGGCGATGGTTTACGTCCTGGCGATGCCGGAGCTGTTCTACACCATCCAGATGATCTACAACCGCACCCAGGAGGTGATCCCGCTGCTGATGGTGGGCGCCGTCTGGTATCTGGCGATCACCACGGTGCTCTCGGCTATCCAGTACCTGGTGGAGCGCGCCCTGGCCCGCAGCGAGCGCCGCTCGGCGGTGAACCAGAATCGCGCGGCCAGCCGCACCCGTTCCGTTACCACGCAAACCCAGGAGCCTATCCATGCCAGCCTCTCCTGAAGGACATATCTCAATTACCGGCGTC
>DKMV01000242.1:577-6236 GCA_002469605.1 Leclercia sp. UBA7405 | reverse complement strand
GATCCAGATCATCCCCGGCAGATAGCCCATCTGCGCCGCCAGCACCGGCCCGACCAGCGGGCCCGCCCCGGCGATGGCCGCAAAGTGGTGACCAAACAGCACTTTTTTATCGGTCGGCACGTAGTCCAGACCGTCATTGTGCCGCACCGCCGGCGTCATGCGCGTGGCGTCGACAGAGAGCACTTTCCGGGCGATAAACAGGCCGTAGAAGCGGTAGGCAATCAGATAGATACAGACAGAGGCCACCACAATCCACAGCGCATTTATCTGTTCACCACGATTGAGGGCGATATAGCCCAGAGCAAATGCCCCCACTACGCAGAGCATGGCCCAGATAAGGTATTTCCCTGAGTTGTTCATAGTTGTTGTCCGTCAGTGAGAAACAGGAGGTGTTACATTTTGTTTCTAGATCACCGGAGGATTTTTAACAACTTTGAAACACAGAAGTGTGGGGTAAGACCGGGGATTTACAACACAGTGTTAAGCGGATCACTTTCGGCAGGTAAAGGTGCGACTCGCGGCCAGGGTCACACTTCTGCGCTTTTCATCCTGGGATGCCATTACAGGATGATTCATATCATCTTTTTTGCTCGTTTCCTCGCCAGAATGACGCTGCACAGTTGCATAAACAAGGAAAAGGAAATGAACAGTTCTACACCTCAGGATTACAGGGTTGGGCCTGGCGCGTACGTGGCGCTGGCTTTCGCAGCGGTTTTCTTCTCTGGCCTGTTGGGGGGAAAAGCGTGGTACGGCGTTTTTGATTTCACCACCCTTAACGGCGCCTTTGGCAGAGTGGTCAGCAAAGCCAGCCTGGAGGATGGCACCTTAATCACCGCCACCAGCGCCTTTCGCGGCACCGGCGGTAGCGGCGCGATGGACGGCTTTCTCTTCGCGCTGGGGCTCATACCGGCGGTGATGTTTGCCCTTGGGATGATCAACGTTCTGGAGCACTATGGCGCCCTGCGCGCGGCGCGCAAGCTCTTAACACCGCTGTTACGCCCGCTGCTGGGCATTCCGGGAACGGCCGGGCTGGCGCTGATTGGCAGCCTGCAAAGTACCGACGTCGGGGCATCCCTTACCCGCAACCTGGCGGATGAAGGGCAAATCAGCGAAGCGGAAAAAGATGTGTTCGCCATGTTCCAGTTTTCCGCCGGGGCGATGATCACCAACTTTTTCTCTTCCGGCGCCATCCTCTTTACGCTGGTGGCGGTCGACGGCAGCGCGGCCGTCCCCACCTCTATTGGCGCCTGCATCGCCGTCATGTTCATCATGAAAATCGTCGGCGCCAACCTGCTGCGCCTGATCCTGAAGTTCACCCATAAACCCGCCCCGGCACAGGCAGAAGGAGAAGCCGTATGAGCGCCCCGCAATCCAACCCCGTGATCACCGATGTCTTTGTCGAAGGGGCGCGCAAAGGCTGGCACATCGCCACCAGCAGCACCCTGCCCAACGTGGTGATGGCGTTTATCATCATCAAAGCTCTGGAGATCACCGGCGCCCTCAAAGGGCTGGGGATGCTCTTCTCTCCGCTGATGGGGCTGTTTGGCCTGCCGGGTGAAGCCGCCGCCGTGCTGATTGGCGGCTGGATGTCGATGGGTGGCGGAATCGGCGTGGCCATTGGCCTGTTCGATAAAGGCCTTCTTGCCGGCGAACACCTCGCCATCCTGGCGCCCGCTATCTATCTGATGGGCTCCCAGGTGCAGTACCTTGGCCGCATTCTGGGGGTGATTGGCACCCGGGCAAAACGCATCCCGCTGATGATTGCCATTTCGGTATGCAACGCGTTTTTAGCCATGCTGCTCATGCGCATTATTCTCTGAACAGGATCCGATCATGAATATTGACCATTACATCGAAGAGCTTAAAACCCTGGTAAACATCGACTGCGGCACCGGGACTATCACCGGCGTGGCGAAGGTGGCAGGCGTTATCGAATCCCTGTGGCAGCGTGAAGGCTGGCATACCGCGCGGGTAGATCTGGGCGCTAACGTCGGCCCCGGCCTGTTCGTGACGAACAAACCCGAGGCCGAACGGTTTGACGTCCTGCTGGTTGGCCATCTTGATACCGTGTTTCCTCCCGGCACCGTAGCCGAAAGACCGCTCAGTGAAGACGACACCCGCCTGTACGGACCGGGCGTCTCCGACATGAAAAGCGGGCTGCTGAATATTCTGTGGGCCATGCGCGCGCTGGATGCCGGTGATAAAGCGCGTCTGGCGATTGCCGTGGCGATGAACCCGGACGAAGAGACCGGCTCGGTCTATTCCCACGAGTGGATCGGCGCCCTGGCAAAGCGCGCCCGCTGCGTGCTGGTGTGCGAAGCCGCGCGCGCCGACGGCTCGCTGGTCAACGCGCGCAAAGGGATGGCGGGCTATCACCTCACCTTTAGCGGCGTGGCGGCTCATGCGGGTAACGATCCGGAAAAGGGGCGCTCGGCCATTACCGCGCTGGCAAACAGCGTTATCGCCATCAACGGGCTTGGCGACCGGGCGCGCGGCACCACGCTTAACGTGGGGGTGATTCAGGGCGGCAGTGCGGCGAACGTGGTGGCCGACCGCGCCACGGCGGAGCTGGACGTGCGTTTTTGGGAAAACGTTGAATATGCCCGGGTAAACCAGGCGCTGATCGCCCTGTGCGAGCAGGGATTTTTAGCGGGCGTCACCACAACCTTAACCCAGGTGAACCACAAACCGGCAATGGCGACGAGCGAGGCCACGCGCCATCTCATGCAGCAGGTAGAAGCCGCCGGCAAAGCGGAAGGCATTGCCATTACCTGGCAGGCGGTGGGCGGCGGCAGCGACGCCAACCACACCGCCGCGCTTGGCATCCCGACGCTGGACGGTTTAGGGCCGATTGGCGCCGGCTTCCACAGCCCGGCGGAATGGCTGGATAAGGCGTCCATTGAGCCGCGCATCCGGCTCTTAAAACGCATTATCTCCATGCTGTAACGCCACAGCTGTCAGCAGGCCGGGGTTCGCCCCGGCCATCCCGCCTCTTTACCCCAGCACCATGGTGCTTAACCGGCAGGTACAGCAGCGCCGTCCCTGCTCGTCATAGACCACAATCTCCCAGCTCTGGCTGGTGCGCCCCAGGTGCAGCGGCTGGCATACACCCCGCACTTTGCCCTGCGCCACAGCGCGGTGATGGGTGGCGTTCAGCTCCGTACCCACCACGCTCTGCCCGTCGCGGGTCATCAGGAACCCGGCCATCGAGCCGAGGGTTTCTGCCAGCGCCGCAGAGGCGCCGCCGTGCAGCAGGCCAAACGGCTGATGGGTGCGGGCATCCACCGGCATTTCGGCTTCCAGCGTATCCTCGCCGATACGGGTATAGACGATACCGAGGTGCGCCACCATGGTGTTCTGGCTGGTGGCATTAAGAGCGTCGGGCGATAAATGACGTTTCCAGATCATCTCAGGCCCCCAGCGTCGAGCCGCCGTCCACCACCAGATCCTGCAGGGTGATGTGGCTGGCGGCATCGGATGCCAGGAACAGCACCGTGCTGGCAATCTCCTGCGGACGGGCGATTTTGCCGAGCGGAATGCCGAGCTTAAACTGCTCGCCAAAGCCGCGAATACGCTGCTGCTCCGCGTCATCGCTGGTCCATAGGGTGCGCTGCATATCGGTATCGGTGGAGCCCGGTGACACCAGGTTACAGCGCACGCCGCTGCCCGCCAGCTCAAGGCCCACGGTCAGGGCCAGGCTTTTAAGCGCCGCCTTGGAGGCACCGTAGGCGCTCATGCCGATGCGCGGCGTGTGCGCCGCATCGGAGGCCACGGTGACAATCGCCCCACCCTGCTGGCGGCGGAACTGGCCCATCGTCTGCTGGAAGAGGTTAAAGGCACCGCCAACATTAACCGCAAAGGTCTGCTGCCAGTCCGCCTGGGAGAGCTGTTCGGTGGCGCCCATGCGCAAGATCCCTGCGGCGTTCACCAGCACGTCCAGACGCTCAAGAGACGCCAGCAGGCGGCCGCACACCTCGCGCACCTGGGCGGCGTCGGCTACGTCCAGCGCCTCGGTGGCGAAGGGGTAATCTTCTGCCGGGAACGCCAGGTCAAAGCCGGTCACCTGCGCTCCCGCCTCGGCAAAGGCCAGCGCGGTGGCGTAACCGATCCCCTTGCCGGCCCCGGTCACCCAGACGGTTTTGCCGGTAAAATCAAAGCCGGCCATCACTTCACCTCGCGGGAGAGCAGCGCCCACCAGGCGTCGATGGTGGGATTTTTCGCCAGCATCACGAAGTCGATATCCCCGTACACTTTGCGCCAGCGGGCCGCCAGGGCCATCATGCGCACCGAGTCCAGACCGTAGTCGATCAGGTTTTCGTCATCCATCGGCTCGTCGGATTCGTCCAGCAGGGGCAGCACCAGCGCGCGCAGCGCCGCTTTCGAGGCCGGCACCGCAGGCACCAGCTCATCGGTCATCACCACGCGGCCGGAGCGGCCCGCCACGTATTTCAGCGACATCAGGTGTTCGTCCCGGGTAAAGTCCGCCAGCGCGTCGGCCACAAAGAAAGGCTTGATATCACGCATAAAGGCGTCGGTGGCGGTGGTCATGCAGCCGATGTGGGCATAAACGCCGGTGATGATCAGCTGGTTGCGCCCGGTCTCTTTCAGCATCTGCTCCAGCGGCGAACGGTGGAAAGCGCTGTAGCGCCACTTCACCAGCACGGTGTCCGCTTCGTCCGGGGCCAGTTCAGCCACAATACGCTGCTGCTCCGGGGAACGGGTCAGCCCCGGCCCCCACATGTCGTTCAGCAGGGCGCGGTCTTCATCGCTCTGCTCTTTCGGCTGGGCGGTGTAGTAGACCGGAATATTGTGCTTTTTACAGTACTCGCGCAGGGTGGCGATATTCGCCACCACCTGCTGCATCATGGCGCTGTTTTCGCCCCAGAAGTTGAGGAAGTACTCCTGCATATCGTGGATCAACAGCGCGGCGCGGGCCGGCTCAAAGGCCCAGTTCACCTTGTTATCAGGCAGTTCGGCCGCCGTCGGCAGCGCATAAGCGTTTAATTTTGGGATAGCCATTCTCTGTTCCTCAGCCCTGGGCGCGTTCAGCCAGCCACAGGCGCAACTGTTTCTTGTCAACTTTACCGACCGGCGTCAGGGGCAGTGCGTGCACGCACTCCACGCGATCCGGCAGCTTATAATCGGCCACCCCCTGCTCGCGCAGGAAACGGCGCACTTCCACCGCGCGCAGGGGCTGTTTCACCACCAGATACGCACAGCTTTTTTCGCCCAGCAGGCTGTCCTCCATGCTGACCAATGCGGCGTGGATCACCGCCTCGTGGCGCAGCAGCAGGTTCTCGATCTCTTCCGCTGCGATCTTCTCCCCGCCGCGGTTGATCTGATCTTTCTCGCGCCCCTGCACCGTGATGTAGCCCTGCTCGTCGATGGAGATCAGATCGCCCGAGCAGTAAAAGCCGTTGGCATCAAAGGCGCTGGCGTTGTGTTCCGGGCTCCTGTAATAGCCGCGGAAGGTGTAAGGCCCGCGGGTCATCAGGCGCCCTACTTCCCCGCGCGGCAGCGGGTTGCCGTTTTCGTCCGCCACCCAGACCTCGTCGTCGGGGCTCATCGGGCGTCCCTGGGTATTGATGATTTTTTCCGGGGCGTCATCGAGGGCGGTGTAGTTCACCAGCCCTTCCGCCATGCCGAACACCTGCTGCAG
>DKMV01000242.1:0-316 GCA_002469605.1 Leclercia sp. UBA7405 | reverse complement strand
CCCCACCTGTAACAGCGTCAGGGAGGCAAGCTGAGTATTGCCCGCCCCTTCGGCAATCGCCTGCAGCCACAGGCTCACCGCCGGCGGCACCAGCGAGGCCATGTTCAGCCGGTGTTGGGCGATCAGCGGGAAGCAGATGGTGGCGCTGGGATCGTGTGCCAGCGCCACCAGGCCGCCGGCCATAAAGACGCCAAGGGATCCCGGCGAGCTCATGGCAAAGTTGTGGGCGGCGGGCAGCGCGTTCAGGTAGCGGGTGTCGGCGGTAACGCCGCACACCTCGTTACTGCGCGCGATACTGTAGTAGTAGTCGTTATGG
>DKMV01000083.1 GCA_002469605.1 Leclercia sp. UBA7405 | reverse complement strand
GCGTGCCGTCCATATCCAGCAGCACGGTATCAACGTCCTGCCAGGCGATATCAAGATGCATAGGGGGAACTCTCCAGCCAGAAGAAACGTGCGCGACAGGGTAGCATATCCGGTCGCGCAGCGGCGTTATCCGATCAGGCTCTCGGGGGAGGGGATGAGCTTCGGATTAAGGCAGTTTTCGTAGTATTGCTGAATATCATCCAGGCGGGTACGCGCCCGCTGGTAACGGCGCAGCGCCAGGTAACCGTTCCAGATAATACAGAGCGCCATCGCCAGCATCAGCAGGGTGGTGGCGATATAGCGCCACAGCCCTGCGCTGTCCGGCATGCGGTGCAGCTCAACGTGGCGGGTACCATTGGCGTCGGTAAAGATGCCGGTGACTATCCCTTCGGCGCTGAAGGGGGTTTGCATCAGCATCTGCGCCAGCCGCTGGAACTCGCCCCACTGCTCCTGGGGCGGGTAGTCATACAGCGCCACTGGCGGGTAAGGCTGATCGACCAGGTCGCTGCCCTCATCGCTGATGATAATAAAGCCGCCCGGCGCCGGGCTGTTGAGCGCCTGTGCCGCCCGGGAGGTTTCACGCAGCACGAAGGGTGCGGTAGAGGTGGCGACCAGGTTATCGAGCGATTCGGCGCTGACCGGACGCAGCAGGACGTTTACCCCATCCAGCCGGCCCGAGGTGGCGCGCTTAACCAGCGCCTCCCAGTCTTTGCTGTTGCCGAGGTTTACCAGCGCATTTTTCAGCCGTACGCAGTCGTCCTGCGCTGAGCACAGATCCTGGGTCTTCATGACGATGTCGCCAAAGTCATCCAGCAGTACCATGCCCGATTTCTGAATAGCTGAACGCAGCGCCGGGCTGACGCGGGAGTTATCTTCCGGTTTCGGGTGCAGCTGGCTGCTGAGTGCCTCGGTCAGGGCGGTGGCCTTGTTCACGGTCTCCGATTCCGGCAGCGGCAGCGGGGCGGCGTCATTCCAGATAATCTGCGAGCAGTCAAACGGCATGAACGGCGAGCTCTGACGCGAGCTCCAGCTGCCGGACGCATGAATGTTACACATCCCGGTCCCTTTCAGCTGCAGGGTATCCCCCACGCGTACATCCGCATCCTCCAGCGCTTTTACGCTGGTGGCCTCAACGGTTTGCGCCCCCTTCATCCATGAGAGGGTGAATTTAATCGGCATATCGAGCGGGACGAGGAAAATCAGCATCGCCAGCACCAGCGCTGCGCCGCCGGCGATCACCCCGCTGCGCAGCCAGTGCTGGAGCGGGAAATTTTTCACTTCATCGTGCAGGGATAAATAACGGCCCTGGCGCACCACGTGGCGGTCAAGATAGATATCGATATCGGTTTTCTGCCCTAAGTCCTGGGCGATCCACGGCTGCCAGTGGCGCGGATAGATAAGGTCGATAATGCCGAGCGAGATGTTATTGATATGGTCCTGATCGCTCTCGCCGAACAGGCCCCAGCGTTTGGGGGTACCGCGCAGGCAGTGGATCTCGCGCAGGGTATTTTTTGCCGGTGGGGCAAACAATCCCCACAGCCCTGCGGCCAGCAGCAGCACGCCGCCACCCGCTAGCCAGGGAACAAACACGTCCGGGGTCAGCAGGCAGAAGAAGAACAGCAGGAATGAGGCAACAATCAGCACCGCTTCGCGAATGCCGTCCGGGCGGCTGAGGGCGTACTCCTCGTGGGTCTCCTGGCGAATATTGAGCAGTTCAATCTGCTCTGTCTCTTCGCCACGAATCGAGGCCTGGGTCGCATTCACGCGCTCCAGGGCAAAGCGGGGCGCTTCCTGCACATATTCGCTAATCGTATGGTCATTCAGGGCGATAACCAGCGGAATGGAGTCGGTCTGGATCAGCTCAACGCTATTCTCGTCGTTAATGTACTGCTCCCAGAACGGCGGAAGATGCACCTCGGCAGAGTCGAGGTAATAGCGCCACTTATTCGGATCGTCGGTGGTAATGCCGTAGCGGGTAATAGAGCGGGTGACGCTAAACACCGTGTCGCTCTGGGCGTTCAGGCTGAGCGAAACCGGTGCCGCGGTAGCGCCCGTTGGGCCCGGCGTCATCTGAATACGGTTGAAGGTGTCGAGATATTGCTCAACGGCGTTGCGCTCTTCGGCGGTGAGCTTACGCGTGCTCGCACCCGCGAAGACATTGACGAAGGGCAGCCGATATCGACGTCGCGCCTGGTGCCGGTAAAACCACCCTGCAAGCATTGCGCAGGCCAGCATAGCAGCGATAAAAATCAGAATGGTGCTCATGCTTTCCCCATCTTACTTTTCTTACAGGTGTAGTCAGTAGCACCTTTAATTATGAATGTGAGTCTCTGGTTGGCTATCGGCATGTATGGAGTCAAACTTGAGCAATTTTGAAGCGCATGTAAGTGACCCGAGATAATAGCAAAGGCAATCCATGCGGGATATCAGCAAATTCCTGGAATTATTTCAACCTCTTGACTTTTGTTTTGAAATGAGTAATGAATCCCGTTACGTTGCAAAAATGTAAATACAGAACGATGAACATTGCCGAAACCGTGCGGCATATCGCACAATGGCAGTAGTTCACTCAGTAAAGACCCCTCATTATGAGCAAACCATTGCAAAAGCCCACCATTCTGCACGTTGAAACCGTCGCCAAATCGCGCCTGTTTAATGTCGAAAGCGTGGATCTGGAATTCAGTAACGGCGAGCGCCGCGTTTATGAACGTATGCGCCCGTCTACGCGCGAAGCGGTCATGATTGTTCCCATTATTGACGACCACCTGATCCTGATCCGCGAATATGCGGTGGGCACGGAATCTTATGAGCTGGGGTTCTCCAAAGGGTTAATCGATCCCGGCGAAACGGTTTTCGAAGCGGCGAACCGCGAGCTGAAAGAGGAGGTGGGCTTTGGCGCAACTGAACTCACCTTCCTCAAAAAGCTGGGGATGGCGCCCTCCTACTTCTCCAGCAAAATGAATATTGTGCTGGCGGAGAATCTCTATCCGGAGTCACTGGAAGGGGATGAGCCCGAGCCGCTGCCGCAGGTGCGCTGGCCGCTGGCACATCTGATGGACCTGCTGGAAGAGCCCGATTTTAATGAGGCGCGAAATGTCAGCGCGCTCTTCCTGGTACGGGAATGGCTGAAAGGACAGGGGCGACTGTAGCGCCCAATAAAAAACCCGGCGAGCCGGGTTTTTTATTGGCTGTCAGAACAGCTCGTGGGTTTCGCCGTTGTCGATTAGCGTGGTTCCCACCTCATGCACCGCCTGTTGGGTAGGCTGCGTACCTTCGATAAAGAACTCTTCCCGACTGTTGCCACCGTTAGCCAGCTGGCCGGTGCTGCGATCGATATTCACGGTGATCACGCCCGGCGGTGGCGTCAGCGGCTGTTCGGGCACGCCTTCCAGCGCCACCTTCATAAAGGCATCCCATGCGGGCTGAGCGCTCTTGGCGCCGCCTTCGTAGCCGGAGATCTGATCCTTAATCGCACCAGAGGCGGTGGTGCGGCCTAAGTCACGGCGGTGATCGTCAAAGCCAATCCACACCGAGGTAACAACGCCCGGACCATAGCCGGAGAACCAGGCATCTTTCGAACTGTTGGTGGTCCCGGTTTTGCCGCCGATATCTTTGCGCTGCAAGTCGCGGCCTGCACGCCAGCCTGTACCCTGCCAGCCCGGCTCGCCAAAGATATTGGTATTGAGCGCGCTCTTAATCAGGAAGGAGAGCGGGGTGTTAATCACATGCGGCGCATACTCCTGGGCACCCGCCTGGGAGACCAGCGCCTGGTTAGCCTGCTGCAGTTGCGGCATCGGCACCGCGGCGTTCTGCTGCTCCTGCGACACGGCGACATCTTCCATGTCTTTGTTATCCAGCGCGTTCGATTTTGGCGTATCGCCGTAGATCACCGGCAGATCGCACTCCGGGCAGGCAATTTTAGGCTTCGCCTCGAAGATGGTGCCGGCCTGATCGTTCTCGATTTTGCTGATAAAGAACGGATCGACGAGGAAACCGCCGTTCGCCATTACCGCGTAACCACGCGCCACCTGCAGCGGCGTAAAGGAGGCGGAGCCCAGCGCCAGCGATTCGGTGTGCACGATGTTCTGCGCCGGGAAACCGAAACGCTGTAGATACTCTGCCGCGTAATCCACGCCCATGGCGCGCATGGCGCGAACCATCACCACGTTCTTCGACTGACCCAGCCCCTGACGCAGACGAATGGGGCCGGCGTACTCCGCCGGGGAGTTTTTAGGACGCCAGTCAGAGCCGGCTCCCGCATCCCAGCGCGAAATCGGCACGTCGTTAAGAATGCTGGCGAGGGTCAGCCCTTTATCCATGGCGGCGGTATAGAGGAACGGCTTGATATTAGAGCCCACCTGGCGCAGCGCCTGGGTG
>DKMV01000223.1 GCA_002469605.1 Leclercia sp. UBA7405 | reverse complement strand
TAGCGGTACTCATAATCTCATGTCCTCTTGATGTTTATGTCCCAGGTAATTAACGAGATTAAGTATAGCACCGCATTTTTGTAGCGCGACCCGGTGCTGCCTATCGGTTTAATAGCGAGAAAAAATTGCTTTCACAAAAAGAGTTTATTTTCAGTGCGTTGACATATTTTAGCGTTAAACATTCTTATTTTCGTTTAGGCAATAGAAGAGGCGGGGCAATATTTTAGAAAGCGAGAAGAGAGAGTGGTTAAATATTTGTTACAGCAGACTGGCGTATATTCTGCATGGCACCAGATAGCCATGCAGAATATTGGGCATTTAGCCGATATCCACCTTTTTGACCTTGCTATCACGGCGCAGGGTCAGGGTCGAGCCCATGGAGGCGGCGATAATCGAACAGAGCGCCAGCGTCTGGGTAAAGGTGAGGGTTTCCCCGAGAAATACCATCCCTGAGAGGGCAGCCAGCGCCGGCTCCATGCTCATCAGGGTGCCGAAAATGCGC
Source organism: Leclercia sp. UBA7405 (assembly GCA_002469605.1). Classification (GTDB taxonomy): domain Bacteria; phylum Pseudomonadota; class Gammaproteobacteria; order Enterobacterales; family Enterobacteriaceae; genus Enterobacter. The sequence continues at coordinate 11,069 of DKMV01000223.1, read as the reverse complement.
GTTGGCAGACGGGTCAAGGCTATCATCTCCAGGGAGTAGGGGAGCGCCGTTGAGAGCACCGCCACCCCCAGCCCGAGGGGCAGAATCGACCACTGCCAGATAGATTCCGTGGCCTGCGCCATGCCGAGCGGGACAAAGATCAGCGCCGCAATCAGCGATCCCAGCGCCACCGTGGCCGGACCGTGCTCTTCCCCGGCGCGCTGGCCGGTAAGAATATAGACCGCCCAGCAGGCCCCCGCCCCCAGCGCCAGCGCCGCACCGGTGAGATCCACATGGGCAATATTCTGTCCCAGCGGCAGGAGGAACCACAGCCCGAGCACCGCCAGCACCACCCAGATAAAGTCCACCGGACGGCGGGAGGAGAAGAGGGCCACCGCCAGCGGACCGGTGAACTCCAGCGCCACGGCAATGCCGAGAGGGACGGTTTGAATGGAGAGATAAAACAGGTAGTTCATGGCCCCGAGCGACAGCCCGTAAAAGAGCAGCGGCAGGCGCTGCTCTTTTTTAAAGCGCAGCCGCCAGGGTTTGAAGATAACCACCAGAATGAGGGTGCCCAGCGCAATACGCAGCGCCGTTACCCCCGGCGCACCCACCACCGGAAAAAGGGATTTCGCCAGCGAAGCGCCGCTCTGGATAGACAACATCGCAATAAGAATTACCACCACCGGCATCCACACCGGCGCTTTGCGGGACAACCCAGACATCCTCTCTCCCGTCAGTTTTTGTCAAAAGAAGTAAAGGAGGCAGTGTAATGGAAATAAACTACAGTGGTTGAGACTTTGTTGAAAAAAAGCCGTCAGAAATACGTAAAATAAGTTCCATAGACCAGGTGAATTTCTGCAAAATTAGGAATAGTCTGGATGAATGTATCGAAGCTGACGCGCAATATGAGTGTTATGAGATGTTTTTTCAGAGTTTTTTGGAAGGGATGACTGATTGTGGAAATAATTAGTTACACGAAAAGGACCCTTAGACATCACAAATCTGAAAGAGTTTCACAACATTTTTGATATATTTAAAACTTACGGACTTACTTGAAGCACATTTGAGGTGGTTATGAAAAAAATTGCATGTCTTTCAGCACTGGCAGCCGTACTGGCTGTTTCCGCAGGCTCCGCTGTAGCGGCAACTTCTACCGTTTCTGGTGGTTATGCACAGAGCGACGCTCAGGGCGTAATGAACAAAACCAACGGTCTGAACCTGAAGTATCGCTACGAGCAGGACAACAACCCGCTGGGCTGGATCGGCTCCTTCACCTATACCGAAAAAGACCGCACTTCCGGTGATGTTTATAACAAAGCACAGTACTACGGCATCACTGGTGGTCCTGCTTACCGTCTGAACGACTGGGCAAGCATCTACGGTGTAGTGGGTGTTGGCTACGGTAAATTCCGTCAGACTAACGACGACGGCCTGATCCGTACCTCTGATGACACCAGCGACTACGGTTTCTCCTACGGTGCAGGTATGCAGTTCAACCCGATCGAAAACGTTGCGCTGGACTTCTCCTATGAGCAGAGCCGCATCCGTAACGTTGACGTCGGCACCTGGATCGCGGGCGTAGGTTACCGCTTCTAATCACTTCGGTGAGCCAGTAAAAAACCCGCTTCGGCGGGTTTTTTGTGTTTGTTCCCTCTCCCTGTGGGAGAGGGCCAGGGTGAGGGCATCAGGCCGCACCGTCGTTACCGGCTTTTCGTCGCAAACAGATCCGTTCCCAGATGGTTGTAATCCACTTTCTGTAACTTGAAGTTGGTGACATACACCGGCGGCGCCTTGTCGTTCGACATAAAGCGGTACTTGCTGGCAATCTCTTTCGCGCTAATCCCCGTCCACTGGGAGAAGAAGCTCAGGAAATCGTTGGCAGAGCGGCGGGCCTTAACAATGCGGTGTTTCTTGTCATCGCTTGAAAGCACCATAAAAGGCACCTGGAAGTTCTGCTGAAACGTATCGTCATGGGCCAGATACTGCGTCGATTTGCCCCGCTCTTTAAACGCCAGCCCGTGATCCGAGAAGTAGACCATTGAGAAGCTCTCGCCCGTATTTTGCAACTGCCCGTACAGCTTGCCCAGCAGCTGGTCGGTCTGGGTCATGGTATAGAGGTAGCAGGAGGTCTCTTTCGACTGCACAAATTCGGCATATTTCCCCTGGGTGCGGTCGCAGGCCTGCGGGTGCGAGCCCATCAGATGCAGCACGATCAGCTGCGGCTGCGTGCGATGGGTGTTGAAGACCTGTTCAGTCATCTTCAGCAGGGCTTCGTCACGGGTATTTTTATCCGCTTCGAAATCGCCGCTTTTCAGGAACTGCACCTCATCCGCGCGTTTCGCAATGCTGGCGATCGCCGTATCGTATTCACCGATCTGCCCCTGGTTGGAGAACCACCAGCTCTGGAAGCCCGCCCGGTTCGCCAGGGTCACAAAGTTGTCCTGATACTGGGGCTTGTTATCCACCACCCGGTTGAGAGTCAGCCCCAGCGATTTTTGCGTCGAGCCGCTGGCCGCCACGTAATCGGTAAAAAGCGTGCCGTTCACCGTGCTGGCAAAAGGCGTGTTATTCCAGTGGCCGCCAAAGGCCCCCAGCGCATCCCGGCGGGCGCTCTCGCCAATCACCACCATATAGATATGGTATTTCGGTTTTACCGCCAGCACGTTCCAGGTGTCTTTCATCTGCGAAAGGGCGCTCATCCGCGCCTGCTCATCAACCACTTCCTGGTTATTCACCACCACGTCTTTTACAAAGCGCACTACCGGGTAGCCCGTATCTTTAAGTTTAAAGACGCCGCCCCACGCCAGGTTTTGCACCGGGGCGACAAAAAAAGCCGCCACGCTCACCGCGAGACAGAGGCTATCCAGCCGGCCCCAGCTTTTTTGATCGGGTTTGCGGCGTACCGCGATAACCCCGAGAGCAAAGATAAAGAGGCCAACGACGTAGCTGTACCAGGGGAAGATGGTCAGGATCTCGGTGGACTCCTCCATATTGGTGGAGTGCATCGCCAGCAGGGTATTAAAGTTCGGCGCGCCGTAGGCCTGCGAGAAGGGGAAATACATCGCCGCCACCAGCGAGCAGACGCCAAGCAGCCCTTTCTGCACCCGTGGCGCGCTGCGCCACAGCACCAGCAGTACGCAGGTAAAGGCCACCGCATAAAGCAGGCTGAAGGGGTAGCCAAGAGCAAAGTTAATCAGCAGCGACTGTAAAAAGTAGAATCCCGTCCACGGGCTTAACGACCGGCTGCGGGTCACAACGGTTTCTTTCAGGGTTAAGTTCATAGATCACTATTAACAAAACGCCATGTGCTCACCCTGGCGCCAAGGGTCAAAACCTGCCTGAGAGTGCGGAGAAGGGGAATGGAGGTCCGCGTCTGCGAGCCGCAAATAGTGCAGGGCTGCAAGAAGATAGAGCCAGCGAAGGTGAAGGTCAACAGCTGTAACCAGGTTGTTTTGCGAAGAGGATTGCAGATTTGCAAAAAGGGCGGGTAAAAGGGGCCTTAAACGGCAGCGTACAGCAGAGAGATGACAGAAAAATGAAGCGGCGTACCGCGACGCCGCTTAGCGGGAAGGTTTGTTGGCTTCAGGCTTGCCGTTGATAATGTCGCAGATCATATTCAGCAACAGTAAGCGTACCTTAAAGGGAGAGTGACTAAACACGCGTATACACCTCTTAAATTCGTTCATCTTAACCTCCTGATGAGTGATCCCTTCGATCCGTGAAGGTGACTGCATTACATACAGATATAGCACAGGCTATATTCTATAGCTACGGCTATTACGTTAATTTTTTGTGCTTATGTGCGCATGGTTTACAATGAGCGCACTTGAATTGCGCTGCTGGAAGCGTCACCCCATTGAGGAAGCACAATGAATCGTCGTGCAGGTCACCCCACAACTAAAAAAATGACGCAGCTGGTTAATGTTGAAGAGCATGTAGAAGGATTTCGTCAGGTACGCGAAGCGCATCGCCGTGAACTGATTGATGACTATGTAGAGCTGATTTCTGACCTGATCCGCGAAGTGGGCGAAGCGCGTCAGGTGGATATGGCCGCGCGGCTTGGCGTCTCCCAGCCGACGGTAGCAAAGATGTTAAAGCGCCTCGCCTCGGTGGGCCTGATCGAAATGATCCCCTGGCGCGGCGTCTTCTTAACGCCGGAAGGTGAACAGCTGGCGCAGGCCAGTCGCGAACGCCATCAGATCGTCGAAAATTTCCTGCTGGTGCTGGGCGTCAGCCCCGATACCGCCCGCCGCGACGCGGAGGGGATGGAGCACCACGTTAGCGAAGAGACGCTGCAGCAGTTCAGCGAGTTTACCCGCAAGTACGGACCCGCCACTGAATGACCATTCCCGGCCTGCGGGCGCTGGCCCGCGATCGTTTCTTTCATCTGTTAGTGATTGTCGGCGTCGGGCTGAGCTTTATTGTCCCTTTTGCCCCCCAGCGCTGGCCGGCTGCCATCGACTGGCACACCATTATTACCCTTGCCGGGCTGATGATGCTCACCAAAGGGGTGGAGCAGAGCGGCTATTTTGACGTGCTGGGGCGCAAAATGGTGCGCCGCTTCGCCACCGAGCGGCGGCTGTCGCTGTTTATGGTCTTCTCCGCCGCGCTGCTCTCCACTTTCCTCACCAACGACGTGGCGCTCTTTATCGTGGTGCCGCTCACCCTTACGCTGCGCAAGCTGTGTGAGATCCCGGTGAACCGGCTGATTATTTTTGAAGCTCTGGCAGTAAATGCCGGATCGCTGCTCACCCCCATCGGCAACCCGCAAAACATTCTGCTGTGGGGACGCTCCGGCCTGTCGTTTGCCGCCTTTACCGCCCAGATGGCACCGCTGGCGGCGGTAATGGTGCTCTCCCTGCTGGCCCTGTGCTGGTTTGCCTTCCCGGCAAAAGTGCTGCGCTACCACAGCGGTAGCGCGTTAGCCCAGTCGAAGCCGCGGCTGGCGTGGAGCTGCCTCGCGCTCTACCTGGTGTTTCTGGTGGCGCTCGATCTGAAACAGGAGCTGTGGGGCGTACTGCTGGTGGCGGGGGGCTTTCTGCTGCTGGCCCGCCGGGTGCTGATAAGCGTTGACTGGACGCTGCTGCTGGTCTTTATGGCGATGTTTATCGATGTGCATCTGCTGGTGCAGGTCCCGGCCTTGCAAGGCATGCTGCAGAACGTCGCCCATCTTTCCCACGGCCAGCTCTGGCTGACCGCTATCGGCTTGTCGCAGGTAATCAGCAATGTGCCTTCCACCATCCTGCTGCTGAACTACGTGCCGCCGACCGCGCTGCTGGCCTGGGCGGTGAACGTCGGGGGCTTTGGCCTGCTGCCGGGATCCCTTGCCAACCTTATCGCCCTGCGCATGGCCAACGACCGCCGTATCTGGTGGCGCTTCCACCTCTGGTCGCTGCCGATGCTGGCCTGGGCCGCGCTGGTCGGATTCGGATTATTCCTTCTCATATAATGCCAAATTTGTCAGCTTTTCCTGGCAAATGTATGGCAACGTCCTAACTTTAGTGAGCGGCATAAATTGTGATGCCGTTCACTAACAGGACGGACGCTGTTCTATGGCAGAAGAAAACCAACCCTCTGAAAACACCGATAACACCGATAATAAAGAGACTGAACGTAAACGCCCCGGCAAAAAACCGCTGATAATTCTTGGCATTGTGGTGATCGTGATGGTCATAGTGGCGCTGGTATGGTGGTTTATGACCCGCAATCAGGAGACCACCGACGACGCCTTTACCGAAGGCGATGCCGTCACCATCGCGCCCAAAACCGCAGGCTATGTCACCGAACTGCGGGTGCGGGACAACCAGCGGGTGAAAAAGGGCGATCTGCTGGTCACCATCGATCCCCGGGACACCGCCGCCCAGCGCGATCAGGCGAAAGCCCAGCTTGGCCTCGCCGAAGCCCAGCTTCATCAGGCCCAGGCACAGCTCGCGCTCTCGAAGGTGCAGTACCCTGCCCAGCGCGATGAAGCTAAGGCCAACGTGATCAAAGCCCAGGCGGATCTGGCCAACGCCCAGGCGGAGTATCGCCGCCAGCGCGGCGTCGATCCCCGCGCCACCACCCAGCAGAGCATCGACACCGCCAACGCCCAGCTGCGCAGCGCTCAGGCCCAGCTTGCCAGCGCCCAGGCGCAGCTCGAGGTCGCCTCCCAGGTGGAGCTGCAAATCCGCCAGCAGGAGACCAACGTCGAAGCCCGGGAGCGCCAGGTCGAGCAGGCCCGCGCCCAGCTGGAGACCGCCGAGCTGAACCTCTCTTACACCCAAGTGCGCGCGCCTTTCGATGGCTATATCACCAAACGCAACGTCCAGACCGGCACCCTGGTGCAGGCGGGCACCGCGCTCTTCTCGCTGGTATCGAGCGATATCTGGATCGTGGCCAACTTTAAAGAGTCCCAGCTGGAGCGGATGCGTCCTGGCAATAAAGTGGCGATAAGCGTCGATGCCTGGCCGGATCTGGAGCTCGAAGGGCATATCGACTCCATTCAGCAGGGCAGCGGCTCGCGCTTCGCCGCCTTCCCGTCGGAGAACGCCACCGGCAACTTTGTGAAGATCGTCCAGCGCGTGCCGGTGAAAATCGTCATCGATAAAGGGCTCGATCCGAATCAACCGCTGCCGCTTGGCCTCTCGGTTGAGCCAAAGGTAACCCTTGAATGAGCGAGCACAGCCACCAAAACTGGCGGCCCGCCAGCAACCCGTGGGCGGTGGCGATTGTCGTCACCCTCGCGGTGTTTATGGAGATCCTCGATACCACCATCGTGAACGTGGCGCTGCCCCACGTGGCGGGTTCCCTCTCCGCCAGCTACGACGAATCAACCTGGGTGCTCACCAGTTACCTGGTGGCCAATGGCATCGTGCTGCCCATCTCGGCCTTTCTGAGCCGGGTCTTTGGCCGCAAGCAGTTCTTCCTGATCTGCATTGTGATGTTCACCATCTGCTCTTTCCTGTGCGGTATCGCCACTGAGCTTTGGCAGATCATCCTGTTTCGCATCATGCAGGGCTTCTTCGGCGGCGGGCTGCAGCCCACCCAGCAGTCGGTGCTGCTCGACTACTTTAAGCCGGAAGACAGGGGCAAGGCTTTTGGCCTCTCCTCTATCGCCATTATCGTCGCCCCGGTGCTGGGGCCGACGCTCGGCGGCTGGATCACCGATAACTACTCCTGGCGCTGGGTGTTCTTTATTAACATCCCGGTGGGGATCGTCACCGTGCTGGCGATTTACCAGCTGCTGGAAGATCCGCCCTGGGAGAGCAAATCGAAAAAGAAACTCTCTATCGACTGGACCGGCATCGGCTTTATCGCCCTCGGGCTTGGCTGCCTGCAGGTGATGCTCGACAGGGGAGAGGACGAAGACTGGTTTAACTCGAACTTTACCCGCACCTTCGCGGTGCTGACCTTAATCGGCATTGTCGGGGCAATCTACTGGCTGCTGTATGCCAAAAAGCCGGTGGTGGATCTGCACTGCATGAAGGATAAAAACTTCGCCGTCTCCAGCCTGCTGATGGCCGGCATGGCACTGATCCTTTACGGCAGCTCGGTGGTGATCCCGCAGCTGGCGCAGCAGGATCTGGGGTACACCGCCACCTGGTCCGGGCTGGTGTTGTCGCCCGGGGCGATCCTGATCGTTCTGACCATCCCGCTGGTGCTCAAGCTGATGCCCATCGTGCAGACGCGCTGGATCATCGCCTTCGGCTTTGCCTGCCTGGGGGCGGCCTTTTTCTGGTCGCGCACCCTGGCGCCGGATATCGACTTCGAAACCTTGGTGCTGTTCCGCAGCGCCCAGTCGATCGGGCTGGGGTTCCTGTTTGTACCGCTCACCACCATCGCCTTTATTTCGATTCCACGCCAGCTGAACGCCGACGCCGCGGCGCTGTTTACCATGTTCCGCAACGTGGCCGGTTCGATCGGTATCTCGCTCTCTACGGCGGCGATCACCGAACGCTCCCAGGCCCACAGCGCCCATCTGGCCACGCACACCTCGGCCTTTGACGAGCCGTTCCAGCAGACGATCCGCGAGATGGCGCAGGCGATCCAGAACTTCACCACTCAGGTGGGCGATCCTGCCGGTATCGCCACCGGGCGCATGTACCAGGTGATGATCGAACAGTCGCGGTTCCTGGCCTATGTGGATGTCTTTACCATTCTGAGCGCGGTGGCCTTTTTACTGATCCCGTTTTGTTTGTTGCTCTCGCCGGTTAAGAGCGAGGGGAGTGCAGGAGCACACTAATGATTAAAAGATTAAGCCCCCTGATGTTAATGCTGCTGCTGGCGGGCTGCGCCGTGGGGCCCGATTACCAGCAGCCCGCGCCGCAAACCCCGACCCGCTGGAACGATCCGGGCGACGGCGGTGTGAAATCGCAAACCACCTCCACCGCCATCAACCCGCGCTGGTGGAAAACCTTCGGTGACCCGCAGCTCGATAGCCTGATAGAGCGCGCCATTGCCGGCAACCTGTCGCTGCAGCAAACCGTGCTGCGTATCGCCGGGGCGCGGGAGCAGATCAACCAGGCCGGCGGTGCCTTCTTCCCGGCGGTGAACGGCAACCTGCAGGCCACCCGGCAGCAGCTGGGGCTGGAGGGGGAGCTAAAATCCCACGGCGTCTATGATCAGTTAGATAACGTCGATCCCGATCTGCGCGGCGCGCTGGGGCCGCTCACCCAGCCGATTAACCTCTATCAGGGCAGCTTTGACGCCCAGTGGGAGCTGGATCTGTGGGGCAAGGTGCGCCGTCAGGTGGAGGCCGCCGATGCCCAGCAGCAGGCGGCCATCGAGCAGCGTAACGACGCCCTGGTGTCGCTGGAGGCGGAAGTCGCCCGCGGCTGGCTCCAGCTGCGCGGTGCCCAGAGTACCATCGCCACCCTCAATACCCAGATCGAAAGCGCGCAACAGACGCTGGAGCTGACCGACAGCCGCCAGCGCGGCGGCCTGTCGCCGCAGATGGACGTGGAAAATGCCCGCGCCCAGCTCGGCAACCTCGAGGCGCAGCTGCCCCAGTACGAAGCCCAGGCGCGGCAGGCGATGAACGGCCTGGCGATCCTGCTCGGCAAGCCGCCGGGGGCGCTGGATAGCGAGCTACAGGCCAGCAGACCGCTGCCCGCGCTGCCGGAAATTGTCCCCACTGGCATTCCTTCTACCTTGGCGCGGCGGCGTCCGGACGTGCGTCAGGCCGAAGCGAATCTGCACGCGGCCACCGCGCAGATCGGCGTTTCGGTGGCGCAGCTCTTCCCCAGCCTGACGCTCAGCGGCCAGTTTGGCCTGCGCAATAGCGAAACCGGCTGGCTCACCGACTGGAGCAGCCACTTCTATAGCGTCGGGCCGCAGATATCGATCCCCATCTTCCAGGGCGGCCGGCTGGTCTCCAGCGTGAAGCTGGCCCGCGCGCAGCAGGGCGCCGCCGTGCTGGAGTATCGTCAGACGGTGCTTACCGCGCTGGGGGATGTGGAAAATGCGCTGGTGAGCTACCGCACCGACCAGAAGCGGGAGGCGGGCCTGGATAAAACCATCGATGCGTTGCAGAACGCTTTTGATCTCGCGAGCAGCAGCTACCGCCAGGGGATTGCCACCTTTATCGACGTGCTGGATGCCCAGCGCCAGCTGGCACAGGCGCAGCAGCAGCGCGAGCAGGCACGGGTGCAGAGCGCGCTGGATCTGGTGGCGCTCTATAAAGCGCTCGGCGGCGGCTGGGAGCCTTATCAGCAGGTACAGCTACCTGATTACGCCGTCTTCGGTGACGCCCCGCGCGGATAAGTTCAGAGGATTGGGCAAGAAACGGACAGGAACCGCACATTCGCCTTCGGCGTGCACCGGGTATAACTATCGGATACTCATCAAACGAGGAGCGTCAAATGCGATATCAAAAACTGGGTAATACCGGCCTGTTTGTTTCTGAACTCTGCCTTGGCACCATGACCTTCGGCGGCGAAGGCGGCATGTGGGGTAAAATCGGCCAGCTGCGCCAGAACGACGCGGAGCAGCTGGTGGGCCGGGCGCTGGATGCCGGGATCAACTTTATCGACACCGCCGACGTCTATTCGGAAGGGCGCTCGGAGGAGATTACCGGCCAGGCGCTGAAGAACCTGAAGGTGCCGCGCGAAAACGTGGTGGTAGCGACCAAGGTCTTTGGCGAGACAGGTACGGCGGGGGTGAACTCCCGGGGTAGCTCCCGCTACCACATCATCAGCAGCGTAAAAGAGAGCCTGCGCCGCATGCAGCTGGACCATATCGATCTCTATCAGCTGCACGGCTTCGACCCCGCCACTCCCATCGAAGAGATGCTCTATGCCCTGGATAACCTGGTGCAGCACGGCCACGTGCGCTATATCGGCGTCTCTAACTGGGCGGCCTGGCAGATTATGAAAGCGCTGGGGATCTCCGAGCGGCTGGGGCTGGCACGTTTTGCCTCCCTGCAGGCTTACTACACCATCGCCGGGCGCGATCTCGAACGCGAGCTGGCGCCGATGCTGCAAAGCGAGAAGGTGGGGTTAATGGTCTGGAGCCCGCTGGCGGGCGGGCTGCTGAGCGGCAAGTATGACCGCGACGGCCAGGCGCAGGGCGGCGGTCGCCGTCAGGAGTTTGACTTCCCGCCGGTGGATAAAGCGCGTGCCTTTGACTGCGTGGACGTGATGCGTACTATCGCCGACGCCAAAGGGGTATCGGTGGCGCAGATTGCGCTGGCGTGGCTGCTGCACCAGCCCGTGGTGAGCAGCGTGATCGTCGGGGCGAAGCGGGTGGATCAGCTGGATGATAATATCGCGGCGACGGCGATTCGCCTGAGTGAGGATGAGCTGAAGCAGCTGGATGCGGTGAGCGCGCTGCCGCGGGAGTATCCGGGGTGGATGCTGGAGCGGCAAGGGGAGTATCGGAGGAATCAGCTGGCGCAGGGGTAGTTTTTTAACGTTCGCCTTTAAGTAAGGTGGAATTGTTCCGTTCACCTTATGTCCCACAGAATATGACGTTCCAGAACCTGTGAACGGGATAAGGGGGCTGCCGCGCCCCCTTATCAATCTCGCGGCCCCGCAAAGAAATCGGTGCTTCGCACTACGCTCACCTCCCGACCTCCTGCCTGCGGTCGGCTCAACTCGACATCCTGTCTC